>JAHFBI010000184.1 GCA_023250095.1 Candidatus Melainabacteria bacterium | reverse complement strand
ATCTTCGCAGCGCAAACGTCGACAAAACAATACAGGAATTCCTTGGTTTTCAGAAACTGGCCCCTGGGGTGGAGGCCTCCGTGCTCGGCGAAGAGCAGCTTGCCGCTTTACGTTCGTTGTATGCGGACCTGGCTACTGAGTCCGAGCGGCAGGCCTTTCTGGCTGAGTATCCGAGCTTTGGCGAGCTGATGTCGGAGCAGGCGCTCTCAGAGGAGCAAAAGCAAGTTTTGGCGGAGGCTAGGCAGGGTGCTGTCATGGCTGATATGGCGGCTTTTCTTGAATTCCAGAATCAGATGTTGGGCGCCGATCACGCGCCTCTTAATGAGCAGCAGCTTGAGATGTTGCGCCAGATGTACCGGGAAATGGCCGGCGAAGCCAACCGGCAGGCTTTCCTGGCCGAAAATCCCATCCTTTCGGAGGATATTCCCGTTTTGCGGGGGGGGGGCATCCGGTTGCCGCAGGCGGAGCCGGAGGCGCCGGTCGACGAGGAAGCTGAGGCTGCCAGGCTCAAGGCGCAGCTAGACGCTATCAATATTGTGCCTGTCGACATGCCTACCCGAGCTGCAGGGGAAGAAGGGCAGGAGCCCGTATATCACGAGCAAATTGGGCTGGAAAAGCCGAAAAAGAAGAAGAAATTTCTCGAGAAGTACGGGCGATGGATAGCTGTTTTTGTGGTTACCGGTGTTTGCGGTTGCTTGCTTGTTGTCTATTGGTCGAGGAAAGTTGAGCCGCCGGCTCCGGTAATCCCGGTTCTGGAAGAGAAAGACGTTGATCTTCTCGGGGAGCATCTCGACGACTCTCTGCAGGCGGAGATTCCTCAGACCATTCGCAGCCGCCCGAGCCCGGGCGGCGGGTCCTCTGGCAATGGTGGCGCGCCTTCCTATGGCTCAGGCGAAAGCGGATACCGTTCTGTGGGAGACGAGATGCAAGCTGCCGACCGGCTTCTATCGGAGGGCAAGCTTCCGCAGGCAATTGCTGTTTTTGCATCCTGTGTCCAGACCAATCCGGACTATATTCCGGCTCGCATTGCCTTGATCAAGGCCTACATCCTGGCGAAGGATAATCGCAAAGCGCGACTGATAGCTATTGCTGGCTTGAAACGTGCGAGGACGAAGGAAGACAAGCTGGCCTTGCAAGCTCTTCTTAGTTCAGTGCTGGGCGACCAGGGACAGGGACCGGCAGCGGCGAAGCCGGGCAAGCCGGCAGGGTAGTTCTTGCTGAGCCTGTTCAGAACTTGCTGGCTGCAGCGTGTTGGCTTGCGGTCTTCTCGACGGGCACTGTCGGATCCTGAGCTATTTGCACTTTTTCCGGAGCGAGGCGGTCTGGAATTAGAAGGAAAAGCAAGCGAGTGATGCCCACTCTTACCTCATCGCCAGAGGAAAGCTGAGTTCGCCCTGTGATGTCTTTGCCGTTGACCATGGTACCGTTGGTGCTACCAACATCTTCCAGATAGAACTTGCCGCGAATACAGTAAAGAACTGCGTGCTGCCTGGACACGGACTTGTCGAGAAGGACTACGTCGCTGGCTATGGAACGTCCGATGGCCGTGGCCAGCCGGGAGAGATTATATTCCTGCCCGGTGTGCGGATCGACCAGAAGGGCGTAGTGGGTGGACTGATGGTCCAAATTTTCTTGGTTCATTTCTAGTGTCTAGACCTTGGCTGGTAATGAACCCCCGGAGCTGTCATTTGTTTTTGAGGCAAAGTCGGGCTCCGGAGGTTCTGGGCTGGCTATCAGGGTTCGGTTTTGTCAGCTTTCGCTGACAGTAAAAGCTTACGACCGACAACCAGCTGGCAAAATGGAGAATTGCACTGAGTTGACTGCACAATTCCACAGTGTTATTAAGTCCTGGGTAAATTACATTAGGAGATCTCGACGGAAACATTCATGCCTGCCCCTGCCCTTCTGCCCCAACACAGACCCCTTCTGCCGATGGCGCTGTCCTGCCTGGCTGTCTTCCTTTTGGCAGTCCTTTTGACTGGGCAATGCCGGGAGCTTGACAGGGAGATATTTGAAAGGCTGGCCCTTTCTTTCGGGCAGACCGAAGCGGAGCTGTCCAGCCAGCTGGCGGAACGGGTTTCACCCAACTGGTTCGGTTGCCAGGGGTTGGCAGGCTGGCTGGGTATCCTTGTCTTTGCCGCCGCAGCGATTTTTACTGGTTTTAAGTTACCGCTCATTCCACGTACTTTTGCTCTGGTCAGTTTGTTTGTTCTCAGTCTTCTTTACCAGTGGAATGTGTGGCATCTTTTGCACTGGCCGGGGCATCCGGTGGGACTGCTTTGCGCCATCATTGGCGGTGCGATAGCCGGTTGTTTGCTCAGGGACAAAGAGATGCACCGCCGTCTAAGTGAAGCTCATTATTACGAGTTGAAGCTGCGCAATCAGGAATTGCTCGATACACGGCTGGCGCTCTTGAAGCAGGATGAGATGGAGCGCCGGATTCTGGCGGCTGATCTACACGATCAAGTGTTGAACGATCTCAAGCAGGTCGTCCAGCGCTTCGAAAGTTACGTCAAAGCGCCTGATTCTGGAACGGCCGATACGATAAGAATTCTGACCAATCAGGTGATGCGGGAGATTCGCGAAGTGATGGATAGCCTGTCGCCGTCTGTGCTGGAGCACCTGGGGCTCGGTGCTGCCATTGAAGATTGCCTGAGACGTGGTTCGGATCGTGCCGGGTTCAAAGTCAGATTCAGAAACAAGCTGGATTCTTGCGATCTTGACGGCTTCTCTCTTGTGGAGCAGTCGCTCCTCTATCGTCTCGTTCAGGAGTCGATCACCAATATCTGCAAACATGCTGGCGCATCCATGGTGAGAGCCAGCATGGAAAAGGAGGAAGACAGCCTGCTCATCCGTATTTCCGACGACGGAAAGGGGATAAACAAGGATATGACCCGGGCTGATTCACGCGGACTCAAGTACATGCGTTACCGGGCCGATCTTATCGGCGCGACCATTTTCTGGAAAACTGGTGACGACGGCAAAGGTACAACTGTCGAAATTCGTGTGAGCTTGACTCCGCCTGCTCAGGAGTCTAAGCCGGAGAAGCAAGAGGAGGATAGGACTGCGGCGGCCTCGGAAGGGCCCGGTTGACGGATTGTCTGAGACTTTGCAACCAGCCTGGAAAGGATGGAGCTTTTGCCGGATTGGTGACTTGGATATAATCACAAGACGAAAAACGGTTGGCAATGATGACAAGACTTCTGGTAGTTGACGATGTTTCCGCGCTCAGGCAGCATGTAATTCAACTCGTTAAAGAAAAGGTCGTAAGCGAACTTGATGTGCAGGAGGCTCCCAACGGTGCTGAGGGGCTGAAGTTGTTCCGCTCTTTCAAGCCGGACATGATCATCATGGACATTGTCATGCCGGAGATGAGTGGTATTAAGGCTGCCCAGCAGATATGGAGCGAGAATCCGCGGACGAAGATCCTTTTCTGGTCGCAGTTCCATCGCGAGGCTTATGTGAGGGAGCTGGGGAAAATCGTGCCTGATGAGGCGATCCATGGTTATGCGCTCAAGAGCGAGAGCGATGAAAAACTGACTTATGCGCTTACTTCTATCATGCTTCATGACAATCCCTACATCGATCCTCTGGTTCGGGGCGTTCAAACGCGCTTGCAGAGCAAGGACAGTTCGCTTTCCGATGTGGAATACGAAACCCTGCTTGATATCACACTCGGGCTGACCGATAAAGCTATCGCTTGCCGGCGACATATCAGCGTTCGTGGTGTGCAGAACCGCCTTTCGATGTTGTCGGCCAAGCTTTTCAAAGGGGAGGATATGTACTTGAAGGAGAGTGCCGGCATGGAGGTCTATAATCCGCGCACGCGCATTGTTCTTGAAGGATTGAAGCGCGGGCTTATAGATACGGATGAGATTGGCGAGCTCGATCGTGAGCTTGACGAATGGATTGCCGAAGAATTCGATTATGAGAAGGCTTGAGCGCTGGCAATCCTTTTGCTTTCTGAATATAGTTGAGGGGGTTAACTCTTTAGAGTGGGTATGGGTGCGGCTTTTCCAATTGAGATGTTGGATAATCTTTTGGTAGACTCCAATCAGAGCAAAGATTTTTTGCTTGTCGCGCTCTTATTACACTTCGCCTCGATTTACTAAACGACTCAACAACTGGCCGGCAGGACTGTGCCGTCATTCTCTGTTTCAGGCTCAAGCGCCTGTCTGCAGGTTTGCCGGAGGTTGTCCTACCTGCCGGGAGCCAACTTACAACCTGGTCATTTTACGGAGGTCCGCGCTTAACAACGCGGCGACGCATATGTTAAACCAAGTCAAGCTGTTTGTTCGGGACTTCGCTGAAGACGAATCCGGGCAAGGTATCAACGAATATGCCGCCATCATGGCGTTCGTGTCGATGGTTTTCATGCTGGTGTTTTCCCTGTCGCAAGGATCGCTTGCCAACGCTCTTATCCAGTCGGTTTCCAGCATGAGCGGTCAGCTCTATCGGCTGATTGCTGCCAGCAATTTCTAAGGATTGCTGCCGCTTGTTGTCACCGCTGCCGGTGGCTTACTCGGCGGAGACAATCCCAGCAATCCAGCTGTCCAGGTTTGCAGTTGCTAGTAGCTGTTGTTTGTACGACGGGATATAGTGATAGGCAAAAAACCGGATCAATGGACCTGCTGTTCAAATTTCATATTTTCCTGTCCGGGGAACAAATTCGCGGGTATGATGGTTATATGCCATCCGAACCGGAGGACTGTAGTTTCGTTTTTGTGGACGGGTCAGATTGATGACAAAGGACCTAAGGCAATTTACTAAACAACTGACAGCTTTTGTCCGGCGCGTTCTGCAAGACGAATCCGGGCAGGGTATCAATGAGTACGCGGCCATACTTGCATTTCTTGCCACTTGCATATTTTTGGTTTTCGTAATGTCCAATGGCACGTTGGGACAAGCCCTTTCCGGCGCTTTCTCCAATATGGTCAATGAGATGGACCGGCTTACTAGTTATTCGTCCGGTACCTGACAGCCGTACTATTTGCTCATATGAACATTCTGGGCTGACGACCCTTTGCAACTGCATGCCGGTTGTGAGTCTTTTGTTGGCCTTGGCAGGTGTCTGGTGTCAGGGCGATTTGCCAGCCCAGCCCAATTTGGGGAAATTCAAAGCACTGGATCAGGGAAGGACGATGTGGGCAATGTCATCTTCGGACCTAACAATAGAAGAGGGGCCTACAAATTCAAGAAACTGGGCTGTGGCTCTCTAACTTGAGGACAGACAGGTTCGTGTCTTCAAGACGCCTCAGGGCATCTTTTTTTGGTCTGGTCTATTTGTGCATATAGTTAGCAGGTGGCTCCCCCCCCTGAAAAAAGAAAAAGATGCCCTGGCAGAACCGACAGATGTGGTTCTTGGTATGTCAGCGCATCTTTTGTGCAGACAGGCTCATCCCGTTCTGCAGCAGGACCTGTCGTCGTCGGGTCCGTTTCCAGGGGGCTTTCAGGTTGGCTTCTGTAGATGGTGCCTGGTCACTCGGGGCTGAAGCGAGTCGTCTAGCCATGTCGCCTCGATGCTGGATTCTTGCTCACCGTGCGTAAAACAACCACTAGGCAGCAAGCCGAGAAGAGGAACATCAGATAAAATCCGCCGGCAAAGGATCCCAGCAGCTCTTTTAGATAGCCGAGGAACAGGGGTGGAAAGAACCCGCCCAGCACACCGACGGCTGCCACTATACCCGTTACTGCACCAACCTCTTGCGGGAAAGACTGTGGTATCAGTTTGAAGACAGCCCCGTTTCCCAGACCGAAGAGAATCGCAGCCGCAAACGCGCCGCTCAAAAAAACAGTGACGTTCTGAGAGACCATCATGATGGCGCAGGAAAGGAGCCCACTAAAGACGACGGTCAGGACGGGTCGGCTGCCGAAGCGGTCGGAAAGGTAGCCGCCGATGGGCCGTACAAATGTCGCCAGCAGGATGATGACTGCGGTGACGAGTCCGGCAGCTGCCGGCAGGAAACCGAAGGCTTCTTTGAGCAGGAGCGGGCTGTAAACCGTCAGCACCAGAAAGCCCCCGAATGTCTGCGCATACAGGAGCGACAGGACATAGGTCATTGGCGCTTTCAGAGGTCTGAATGAAGCAGCCAGCGGGCGCTGAGGCTTATCAGAGGGCGCATCCTCTGCCAGAAAGCAGAAGCCGAGAGCAGCCACAGCAGAAAGAATGCCGAACATCCACACCGCCCAAGTCGCGCCAAGTCGCGCTACAAGGACCGGCAGGAAGAACGTGCTTACTGCCACTCCACCATTGCACATGCCGAACAGTCCCAGGGCTGTGCCCTGCTTGTCCGGCGCGAACCAGCCAGAGACAAAGACCGACGCTGCACTGAAGCTGGCGCCAGCAACACCAAGCAGAGCGCCCGTGATCATGAGAGCTGAATACCCTGGTGACTCCATCACCGTCCCGAGTGCGAAAGCCGCAAAGGGCATGGTCAGGAGCACGGGTACCATGACGGTCTTGCCGCCCCAGCGGTCGGCAAGCAGTCCGACGAATAAACGTCCGATGGCGCAGGTCAGGACGGGAATGGAAGCCAGCACGCTCACTTGCCAGATGGAAAGGGTGAGCGTCCCCATAACGAGGGGCAGAAGCGGCGACAGGAGTCCCCAGATGCTGAAGCAGACAATCTGGGTCAGGGTCACCGCCAGGAGGTTTCGCCAAGGCTTGCGGGGAAGCTTATCCCTTCTGACTGAGCGCTGTCTGGCGTTGGCAGCGGGCTTGAAGCTCCTATCGCGAGCTAGACGATTCTTACTCTTCATATCCTTACTCCGTCAACGAGAGTGGAAAGCCGCCTGAGCGCGCCTGCTTCTTTGAGCAGGCACGCTCGGAGGCTGGACCGCGCCTTGTCTGACAGGCGGAAAGGCTGCACGGCGGTCAGCGACGCTTGCGCACGATCTGGTAGGGGCGGAAGAAGTACGTGATCGGCACGCTCAGCGCGTGCACCAGGCGCGTGAATGGGAACACCCCGAAAAGAGTGACGCCGCCCCAGATGTGCGCCTTGAAGATCCAGTGCACATCAGCCAGCACCCCGGCTGCAGGACGGAACGTTGCCACGCGTTGCACCCAGTCACACAGAGCAAGCATCTGCTCGCCGTGCGGGTGCGACATGGAAATGGGTAGCGACCCTAGTCCCAGCGCCAGTTGTGCCGCGATGTGGATAAGAATATAGATGTCCATGAAGGAGCTGGTCTTTCTTATCCGCGGATCGCTCAGGCGCCTGTGCAGGAGGATCAAGAGACCCACCAGGCAGATAAACCCGGCCGTGCCGCCGCCGAAGATCGCCATCTTTTGCTTGAACCCGGCGGAAATGCCGATGGCGTGGTAGATCCATGGCGGCGTCAAAAGGCCTACCGTGTGCGAGAAGAACAAGGTGATGATTCCCAGGTGGAAGAGATTGCTCCCGAGCCGCAGTTGCCCCTGTCGCAACATCTGACTCGACCCGCTTTTCCAGGTCTGCTGGCTGTGTCGGAATCGCAGTATGCTGCCCACGACAAAGGTGGCCATGCAGACATACGTGTAATACTGCAGAGCAGTTTCAAAATCTAGAGACATGACCTTCCTCCAGTCTGTTAAGAAGGACCGGCTGTCTTGCGGCTGCACGATGCAGCCACGGGACAGTCGACGGGACATGGCTTGGAGAAGTCGACAGGCTCTTCTATCCAGAGCCGGTCCATCGCTTGAAGTGACTGTTCCTGTTCGGCGTTATCGGCGCAGGGCTCAGCCGCGGCGCCGACTTCCTCGCCGGACAGGCTCAGGAGCACGATAAAGAGGGCGGCATATGCGCTCTCTTTCTTCTCAAGCCGTTCCTGCAGGGTAGCGAGAATCGGCGCCACCTGTTTGAGCAGTGGCACAGATTGCTCTTCGGGCAGGCATGAAAGAAACTCCAGGAATACTGGCAGGTAATCCGGCAGCTCGCCTTTGTTGAGCTTCAGTCCTTGCGCCTGGTACATCTTGAGGAGTTCGACCATTGCCGGCCCGCGCTTGCGCGACTCCCCGTGCACATGCTCGAACATGTGCAGGGAAAGCTTACGGTTCCTGTCGAAGAGGCAGACATACTCCTCCTGCCAGTCGATAATGTCTTGACCGAGGCGCGATGTGATAAACCTGCTCAGTTTGGCTTTCTGAGCTGGTTTCACATCGCCGCATCCATCCATTGCAGACAGGATTTCGTCAAGGGCACTTGCCACCGCCTCAGGATAGGTCAGCAGCAGCGCCACAACTTTGAGAATGAGTTGCATGTGACCCTCCTCTTATTTCTCAATGGGGTGCTTTTCGCTCCCGTTTCGGGCCGCTGGCGGAAGGCTCAATTTCTCGGGACAGTCCCTGGTGTTGACCAGGGCGCCACAACCGCCGCGGGCAGCCAGGCTGCAGCCCTGACAGGACGGGGTGGCTTTACCAGAAGCTGTGTCCGTCTTGCCTTCTTGTAGAATAGGCAAAGAGAACTTGCCGGTATCGCTTCCTGCTTTGCCGTCCATGGCGCTCGAGCTGTCAATGCCGCCACTTAAGTCAACGGCAAAAGCACAGCCGTCGCAGGCAAAGTTCTGAACCTCTGCCTGGCCGTATTCGTACAGAAACTCCTCGAAGTGAGAGCTTGGATCTCTCGTGGGGATGACGAAGCGGTCTTCGTAGTTGGCAATGGACAGCAGGTGATACATGGCTTCGACCTGCCTGGCTGAGAGAGCTACCTGCCGGAGAATCTCTTCATCTGGCGTTGTATCCAGGGTCTTTCTGCGCATGTAGGCGCGCATGGCCAGCATGCGCTCGAGTGCCAGAATTACCGGCTCCTGGTCGCCTGCCGTGAGAAGATTGGCCAGATACTGTATGGGAATGCGCATGCTGCGCACGTCGGGAATGAGCCCGTCCATGTCCAGAAGACCGTTCTCGGCAGAAGCCTGCAACGGCGACAGGGGGGGCACGTACCAGACCATCGGCAGAGTGCGGTACTCCGGGTGCAGAGGGAAGGCGATCTTCCAGTCGATGGCCATCTTGTAGACGGGCGATTTTTTCGCTGCTTCCAGCCAGGATTCAGGGATCCCTTCCTTGCGCGCTCCTGTCAGCACCTCATCGTCGTTAGGATCGAGGAAGACTTTGAGTTGCGCCTCGTACAGATCCTTCTCAGACTTGACACTGGCGGCTTCTTTGATGCGGTCGGCATCGTAAAGGATGACGCCGATGTAGCGAATGCGCCCGACGCAGGATTCGGCGCACAGTGTCGGCAGACCAGTCTCGATGCGCGGGTAGCAGAAGATGCACTTTTCGCTCTTGCCCGTGCGCCAGTTGTAGAAGATTTTCTTGTAGGGGCAGCCGGAGATGCACATCCGCCAGCCGCGGCATTTGTCCTGGTCTATGAGAACAATGCCGTCTTCCTCACGCTTGTATATGGCGCCGCTGGGGCAGGCTGCCACACAGGTCGGGTTGAGGCAGTGCTCACACAAACGCGGCAGGTAGAGCATGAATGTGTTCTCGAACTGTTGCAGAAGATCTCTCTGGAGATTCTGCAAGTTGACGTCCTTCGAGCGTTTGGCGAACTCGCCGCCGAGATCGTCCTCCCAGTTCGGACCGTCTTCTATTTTCTCGATTCTCTCCTCGGTCACCCGGGAGACCGGGCGAGCTGTCGGCACCACACCAGTTTGCCGTGTGCTTTGCAGTCCTTCGTAAGTAAAGTCGACCGGCTCGGCATAGTCGTCGAGCTGCGGCAGGCTGGGGTTGGCAAAGATGTTCGAGAGGACCTTGAGCTTGCCGCCGATTTTTGGCTGCAGATCTCC
>JAHFBI010000459.1 GCA_023250095.1 Candidatus Melainabacteria bacterium | reverse complement strand
GATATCCAAAAACGATGAGATCGTATTTCTTCCGGCAGTGATTGAAGAAATGACGAGCGTCATCACAAATGACGTGGACGCGCGAATCTTGATAGGGGCGCGAAGGGTTGAAGAGAAGTCCGGCTTTCTGGATGACGGGATCTATGTCCACAGCATCTACCGATGTCGCCCCGTTTCTGAGCGCTTCGGCTACGTCGGAGCCGGAACCGGAGGCTACGACGAGCACATCTCCGACCGGCTTGAAGTGATAATTGAGCGCGTAATGCCGCCTTGTGTGTTCGAGGAAATCCTTCAGCACCGGCTCTTTGTCGGCATCGAAGGTCTCGTGCGAGAGATCCAGGGCATACTGGTAGAAAGCCCGATTGGAAAGCAGCCAGATGCCGATATCGATGATTTGTTTGCCATCGGCTGCTTTCCAGCGCACAGGAATAACATCTATGCGCTGGTAGGGCGACCAGAGAGTCCGGCTTGGCTCCCGAACCAGCCTCTCTTGCGGCAAAGCCGTGGTAGACGGGTGCAAAGCTTGATAGAGAGGAGCAGTCACTGACGCAAGGATCAAACAGCCAGCAGCTGCAACCCCTGAAAGCCCTCTCCATCCCCAGCCTGCGCTCCGGCAAACATAGGACAGAATCAAAGCGATGGGCAGCAGCAGAAGCTGCCAGGGGGCCAGCCCCTGGAAACAAAGGATACTAAACAGCACGCTACCAGCTATCGAGCCCAGAATATTGAACGAATAGGCCTGCAATGGCTTCAATTGATTGAACAGCGTCCCGATTCTGGATCCCAGGCACACAGTAAGGAAAAACGGCGCTGCCAGAAACAGGCACAGAAGCAACATCGGTACTGCCATGTATGACCAGAAGGCCGGATCGATAGTGTCGATCTTCAGCCAGCCCACAGCGACACTTTGCGTGGGCAGGTTGATTGAATTCACCAGCGAGAAGACATCGGGCACTTTCATCGTCAGGCAAAGCAACAAGAGAGCCGGGAGCGTGAAGCGGAACTGCCAGTCGCGACCGATACCGAAGCCGACCCCGAGACCAACGAAACAAGTGACCAGGGGGAATGTCCTGAAAACAGTGAACAGGCGAATATCCGCCGACATCCAGCGAATAACCAGCAGCTCCAGATATAGTGCCGCCAGGCTCAGCAAGAAAAGTTCAAGATAAACGGACTTGCCTGATGAAGCCGCTGTTGGTTGATTCATTTGCCTGCTGCCAATTGCCCTTGAAAAGGTGCGCCTGAATTATGAGCCGTTGAAAACAGCAATCTCTGCTTGCCTCTCTTGCCAACCAACCTGAAAAGCCTCATCCTGCCTGCTGAATACATTCAGCAAATGATATCAAATTGCCTTCACCGGCGGGCGCCGACAGCTTGCATCCCGACACCCGAGACTATATATTTGGGCGGCGAAAAGGGTTTCACCAAAGCTGAATCCTCTTGAGCCGGCGTCCAGTCGATGAGGATATACAAATGGCTAAGCAATCCAGGTTCCTGTCCGGAAAGATCATCGATCCGCCGGCTATCTCAAAGGGCATGAACATCACCAGCCTCATCGACGAAACTTTTCTAGCTTATAATGCCGGACGGCTTCGGCAAGCCTGCCAGCTTTTCGCCACTTCCATGCTCGAGCAAGATGTGACAATCGCGCTCAGCCTTACCGGAGCCCTCACACCGGCCGGGCTCGCCCGCTCGGCGTTGATACCGCTCATCGAAGCCGGATTCGTCGACTGGATAGTCAGCACGGGCGCCAATCTCTACCACGACACTCACTTTGGCATCGGCTGCCGGCTCCATCAGGGCAGCCACATGTGGGACGACACTGTGCTGCGCGATGAAGCTGTCATCCGCATTTATGACATTGTCTTCGATTATGACGTGCTGCTCTCGACTGACAAATTCTTCCGCGAAATTCTTTCTGCTCCTGAGTTCTGCCGCGAAATGTCCACAGCCGAGCTTCATTTCCTTTGTGGCAAATATCTCTCCGAAAGAGAAAAGGCTCTCAATCTGGAAAGCTCCACATTGCTGGCGACTGCCTATCGTTGCGGAGTTCCGGTGTATACCTCATCGCCTGGCGACAGCTCCATCGGCATGAACATAGCAGCACTGGCTCTCAAAGACAAAGGACCACGTATAGACGTTTGCGCCGACGTCAACGAAACAGCATCCATAGTCCTCGACGCCAAGCGCGCAGGCGGCAAGAGCGGTGTTCTCATTCTCGGCGGCGGCTCCCCAAAAAACTTCTTGCTCCAAACAGAACCGCAAATCCAGGAAGTCCTCGGGATAAAGGAAGAAGGGCACGATTACTTCATTCAAATGACCGATGCCCGCCCTGATACAGGAGGACTCTCGGGAGCAACGCCATCGGAGGCCGTTTCCTGGGGCAAAGTCGATCCTAAAGCTCTGCCTGACACTGTTGTCTGTTATCTGGATTCAACAATCGGATTGCCATTGCTTGCCGCATACGCACTCGAGAATCATGGCCAGCGCAAATTGAAACGCCTTTATGACCGGCGAGCTCAGCTGCTTCAAAGGCTAAAAACCGAATACCAGTCAGCTACCGGAAGCAAAACTGGCGCGTAAATAAATGCCCAGACGGTCTGGAAGACTATGCTGTCTGCTGATTGATTGGCGCAATTTACAAATCAATTCGGCGCTTTCGCTGGCACCATTTCGGCAATCAGATCGAGAGTCGATCTAGCCTCGACGGCAACATA
>JAHFBI010000183.1:8355-9810 GCA_023250095.1 Candidatus Melainabacteria bacterium | reverse complement strand
CGAGTTCATTGAGAACAGACTTCAAGCGCGCCTCAGTGCTCATTGTCTCTCCGAAGATGAGCGGGTCGGAAAAGAGCCCACCCTTTTCAGCGCTATGGTCCCGGTTGAATTCGCCCTCCTGGCTGGAAAGAGCCCTCCATATAAGCCTTACACCGCTCTGCACTGCCTTCTTATCATTGTTTCCGGCACTATTTTCCAGTGTCTCAAACATCGCCTTGATTTTCTTCACAGGAAGATTCTTGGACTCAAGTTCGCTGAGTCGCTGCCTGGCGTTTTGCCTTGCACCCATGAGAGGTCCTGGCACAACAGGCGGCCTGGGCAAACTGGCTTGACCTGTGTTAGAAATGCCCGCCTGACTTTTTTCCGGTATCTTCTTCTGTAACTCAACGAGCTTGAGCAAAGCTTCCTCATTTAGATTGCCTGCTTTGAATTGCTCGACTTCCGCTGCTGAAACATCTGCCTGCCAGACTTCCCCTGTCTCCGGCAAAGACGGATCCAGAAACTTTACTGTCACTTTGTTGAACTTGCCCAGAGGGGAAAAAATAACCGTCTTTGCCACAAGCACGGCGTCAATCTTGCAATCATCATCTTTTGCCCTGAGATTACGTTCTGTGCTCACAACCACATCAGCGCCTTTGATCTTTACTTTCAGCTCGGCTTCTTCGCCGACGATTTTCGCCTTGCGCAACAGAGTGACTATATCGTTGCTGCTCGCCTGCTTTTCACCACCCTGTCTCGTTTCAAGAGCCGTCGCTGCCGGCAAGGCTGACAAACCAATGGCACAACAAGCAAGAAGTATCAGAAAGCCCTCAGAAACGCCTCTTGCCATACTTGTTCTCCTGAAAACTGTTTGTTTCTCTTGACAAAAGGATATTCTTCTCAAACGAACTTTAGTGCCAAAAAGTTCATTATTATCAGAGCTTTTCAGTCCAAAAGTCTCTCACAACTTAAAAGACCGGCATACAGATAATCTGCACCGGCTCTCGACCAATCTCAAAAAGAAAAACGGGACCGACGGGACTCGAACCCGCGACCTCCTGCGTGACAGGCAGGCGCTCTAACCAAACTGAGCTACGATCCCATAATGCTGGGCGCCAGCCAATTATGCTGGCTGAATTTGCAGTATATCACAGGAGCTAATTCCTTGATTAGGGAACTTAGGCGAACTTTGCTTTTTTGTTTAGACAATAAGCTCAAGCCAGCCTACTTAGACTGAACAGGCATGAGCAAATATTTGTAGTTGTCGTCGCTCTCCCCTTTGAAAACCAGGGGCTTGAGCGGTCCGGTCATCTCCAGTCTCATTTCGGCCGTGGAAAGCTTTTGCAATACGTCAAGCACATAGCGAACGTTAACAGCAATGTCCAGAACCTGTCCTTCTAATCTAAGCGGCACTTCTTCCTGGGCTCTGCCTACATCAGGAGTATTTGCCGTAACCTGCAGCGTCTGCCCTTCGAA
>JAHFBI010000183.1:0-8345 GCA_023250095.1 Candidatus Melainabacteria bacterium | reverse complement strand
CGAAGTGCAGCTTTATCAGATTTGTCCTCTCGTCGGACATGACTGCCACGCGTTGAATAGCCGCTTCCGTCTCTTCACGGTTGAATTGAGCCAGATATGTATATTCAGTCGGGAAAAGCTCGTGATAACGCGGGTATTCGCCGGCTATCAACCTTGTGGAAAGAAAATGCGAATCGTTCTCGAATGTGATCTGTCCATCGGACAGACCTATCCTGACGGCTGCTCCGTCCTTTTTTTCGTCGAAAATTTTCAGCATTTCCGTGCAAGCCCTTGCCGGGACGATAGCCTTGATATCGAGCGGTTTCTCCAGCGTGGCCGTAGCTGACTTTCCTTCCACTTCTTTGTCTGCATCTGTTCTCTTAGCAGACGGAGAAGAGACGGTAAGCTCTTGCCTCCTGTGAGCTAGCCTGCTTCCATCCGTGGCCGTGGCTTCAAAAACACCATTGTTGATCAAGAAATAGACGCCACCCAGGATGCTACTTGAATCATAAGTAGCTGCGGCAAAGGCTGTCTGCACTATGGAGCGACACAGAACATCCACCGGCATATGAAACCCTTCACCGGCGCCCGCCTTGACGACCCTGGGGAAATCTTCGGCTGAAAGCCCTCCAAGCGTGAACTTTGATCTCTTGCAAGTAACGGTAGTCTCCAGGGAATCACTGTTTATCTGGAAGGAGACAAGTTCGTTTGGAAGCTTGGACACGATCTCCAGAAGCTTTTTGCCAGGCAATGTAATTCTGCCCGGTGTGTAAACTACAGCCGGGCACTTTGTCTGGATTGTCAAATCGAGATCAGTGCCGACAAAACTCAGAGTTGTGCCATCTAGGGACTCGACAAGTACATTGCTCAAAACCGGCTGCACAACACGAGTAGCAATGGCATTGCTCACGTCTCTCAGAGCTTTTACCAGCGTGTCCTTTTCAATGGCAAAGTGCATAGTCAGTACCTTCGACAAAAAATGATGTTCCTAAAAGGGTATCCTCCTGACGCGCCTTTTTCAAGACAAGGAGCCAACCTTGCTTGTTAAGGCTACTGAGAGTTTACTAAATACACTTATATAGAAGTAATAGGGACGGCTCATTTCTGTAGATAACCCCCTTTTTTCCACGTGGGGCTGGATTTCGTCTGTAGAAAGTCTGTAGTTTGGTTGTGCAAAGAGCTGATCTTGTCTTGCACAGTCGTGTTTGTTTGTACAAAAAGAAGACAGCAAATAAACAAGTTCTGCACAGCTTTTCTACAAAGAGTCAATCATTGAGCCTGCGGGTAATTTGCTGTACTGCCTCAGACAGGTCGCGGTTCTGGGGAATTGCCTCTTTGACTTTCTCATAGGCATATAGAGCGGATGTATGTTTGCGGTTGCCAAAAGTCTGTCCTATTCTGGGAAAACTCAAATTGAGGAGATCGTGAGCGAGATACATGGCTATATGTCTGGGCATAGCCAGGTCCTGAGAACGTCTGGCGGATTTCAAATCACTTGTGTCCAAACGAAAATGAGCGGCTACTACTTCGATGATTCTTTCCACTGTGAGAGTTGTTTTTGAAGCTCCTGGAGCTCCTGTCTGTAATACGCTGGCTGTTGTTTTTACGTTCAGTGGTTCGCCGGTTAGATTTGTATAAGCATGTGCTTTCAGAACAGCTCCTTCCAGTTCCCTTATGTTGTTTGTGAAAACAGTGGCGATGTACTCAAGAACATCCGGGGGGAGGTACATCCTGTCCTGGTCGCATTTCTTTCTCAGGATAGCCAGACGAGTCTCAAAATCTGGAGGCTGAATGTCAGTTATTAGTCCCCATTCAAAACGGCTTCTCAGTCTTTCTTCCAGGGTGGAAAGCAATTTAGGCGGACGATCGCTTGAGAGGACTATCTGCCTGCCGCTGTCTCGCAGGGCATTGAAGGTGTGGAAAAACTCTTCCTGGGTAGATTCTTTTCCCTCGATGAACTGAATGTCGTCCACCAGGAGAACGTCTACCTGCCGGTAGCGCTTGCGGAACTCGATCATGCGGTTTTCTCGAATAGAGTTAATTAGCTCGTTGGTGAAACGCTCGCAAGTTATGTAGCGAACGGCTGTGTTTGGGCTACGGCTGAGAATGTGGTGTCCGATTGCATGCATTATGTGTGTTTTACCCAGTCCTACGCCGCCATAGAGAAAGAGCGGATTGTAGGCTTGTCCGGGACTCTCAGCGACTGCCATGGCCGCTGAATGGCAGAAACGGTTGTTGGATCCGACGACAAATGCATCGAGTGTATATTTGGGATTAAGACTGGATGCCGAAATCCGGCAGGAGCTATCGCCTAAGGACTGCAATTTCTGGGGTGGGAGCTCCACCTGGCTTACGCGAGGCGGGGCAACGGCTATTGAAGCTATTGAAGGCGTGTATTCGGCTTTCAGAGAAGGGTCGACAATTATTCTTATGCCAACACTCTTTCCCAGAATTTGGGACATGGCCAGGACGATGTCCTCCAGGTGTTTTGTGCCAATCCAGGTCTTGTTGAACTCGTTGGCCACAGCAAGAACTGCTTCGCTGCCGTTTATCTCCACCATCTGAATCGGGCGGATCCAGCTTTCAAAGCTCGGCTGAGGAAGCCGTTTTGCAAGAATTTCCATGGAGCGAGCCCATACTTCTTGAGCTTGAGGTTCCAGGCGAAGCTCGTTTTTCTCGTCGACTGTCATCATAAATCCGCCCCGGCCGTGAAGAAAAGATAAAAACGTGTTGTGCTTGAGAAGATGACTCATTACGGCCTTCTGCTGGGAAGGAAGCAATGAGCCGCTTTTTATTTTGTGCTGCCAGCCTTATATTTCGGCGCAAGCAAAGAAACACCGAACAGAAGTTGGCATGGGAGTCAGCCCAGATCGTAAATTTTTAACCCTGTCCCAATACAGGACGGGCACTAAGTCTCTGGCTGAGATGATAGCATAAGTGCTTATTTGCTGAAGGCTAAGAATTTTAAAAGCGAGGTTTTATCTCGACCGAGCTTTTATCGAAATGTCTGCCACACGAGGGAATTATGAAACGGACACTACGTGGATCTATTCGCAAAGCTAGAAAAAGCAGCGGTTTTTTGAAAAGGATGTCCAGCAAGGCCGGTCAGAAAGTGATCAAAGCCCGCCGTGCCAAAGGACGCTACAAACTGACGCTTTCAGGTTAATTGTGCTGCCGGCTGAGGAGCGACTGAGGAAGTCCAGCCTTTTTCAGCGCGCTTACGCCGCAAAGAAGAGTGTGTCTCATCCTCTTCTGTCGCTTTATGTTCTGGAAAGGCAGCGCCACAGTACTCCGAGACTGCCCCTGGTTGGTTTTGTCATCGGCAAGAAAATGGAGAGCAAGGCCTGCTTGCGCAACCGTGCAAAGAGGCGTGTGAGAGAAGCCTACAGGCAGCTGCGCTTGACCCTTGACAGAAGTGAGGATGGGACTGCAGCGGCGGCGAGTCAGGACAAGTACAATCTCAAGCAGTGGTATGCCTTTGTCTTTGTTATCCGCAGTGAGGTCGTCTCAGCCAATTTTTCCGATGTTTGCCAGAGTGTGAAAGAGTGTGTTGAAAAGGCTGCCCGGAAGTACGGCAGGAAGAATGTTCAGAGATAAGGACAGATGAAGAGGCTAGCGCTATTTTTCATAAGGCTTTACCAGAGCAGCCGGCTCTTCCGCAGTCGTTCCTGCCGTTTTTACCCGTCTTGCTCTAGCTATGCTTATGAGGCAGTGGAAAGACATGGGACATTAAAAGGCTTATTGCTTTCTCTGTGGCGCCTTTTCCGGTGCCATCCCTTTAATTCAGGCGGGATTGACGAAGTACCTCAGACAAGTGGTTTTATCTGGAAGACGGCAGGCTCGACCGAACTTACACGCTACGGAGACTGAGAAATAGCTGGTGGATATTACATACACAATCATGATCCCTATTTTGGAGTTTTTTGCCAAAGGGCTCCACAGCTACGGATGGGCTATTCTCGGGCTGACAGTGCTGATAAGGCTTATTGTCTGGCCGCTTGTTGCTAGCTCGACCAAGTCCATGCAGCGGATGTCGCAGCTGCAACCGCAGATGAAGATCCTTCAGGAGCGCTATAAGGACAATCCGGAGATGTTCCAGCGCAAGATGATGGAGTTCTATCAGAAGAACAAAGCAAATCCGCTGGGAGGATGCCTTCCGACCCTGGTGCAGCTTCCGATTCTTTTTGCTCTCTTTGCTACTTTTACTGGCCCGCCCTTCCAGGACAAGGCGATTCCGGTGAAAGTGAATCTGTTGGCCCAGTCAGAAGCCGCCAAAGCTCATTTGAGTCAGAGCCCTACTTCAGGTGCAACATGCCCATATGTTTCTGCCGAGGGCAAGTTGGCCAAATTTGCTGTACAGCCTGGTGATGAGACGGCAGTTTGGGCAGGCGATAGAAGTGATAAAGGTGCTGTGCCGGCAAAAACAGTAGATTTTCATGTCATTGCCGTAAATGGTGAAGCCCCGCCAGGTTTCAAACCGTCGTGGAAGATTGGTAGTGACAACAATGCGGCTACCATGGCCCCCGGAAGCGGTGTGGCTACTTTTCCTTCACCGGGCGAGGTGACTGTTGAGGCTGTGCTGCCTGGCGCAGACCCGATCGATGTTCCGATAAAGGTTGATGCAAAAGATAAGGAAGAAGGCGGTTTTCCTTTGTTTGGCTGGATGGCTCCTCAGGATCCTTTCAAGCAGAAGACGGAGAACTCTTCCACCAAATCGACAGTGGTTTCAGATGGAAAGACATATACTGTCGTCGTCACACCCGGGGAATCCACTGTTATAGCCGGCAGGCCGGTGCAGTTCCGCCTGAAAGCTCTTGAAGGTGAGCTGCCTGAGAGTTTCAAGCCGACCTGGCGCATAGCCAAAGATCCTAATGCCGCTGCAGTTGACGACGAGGGACATGCCGTCTTTCCCCGGCCGGGTGAGGTGGTGGTAAACGCTATGATTCCAGGTGAAGCACAGAACGAGCCCTTTTACTTTATTTCCAGCATAGGCAAAGTAGCCAAGGGTATGGATCTGCTGAAGCCGGCTAACTGGGATGTTCTCGGAATGATCCTCCTGTTTGCCATCACTATGGTTATGTCGCAGAAGCTCATGGTGCAGCCGCCGGCTACCGGAATAGATCCCGAGCAGGCAGCAATTCAAAAGCAGACGCAACAAACAATGCCGATAGCCGTAACGGCCATGTTTTTCTTCATCCCCCTGCCAGCGGGAGTCTATCTTTACATGGTTGTCTCTAATGTCATCCAGTCTCTGCAAACTTGGCTGATTATGAAAGGACCGAAGCCAAAACTGGTTGATGTGACGGAGGATGGCACAGCAGCCTCTGGCGGAGCGGATGTGGAAATGATTGTTGATGACTCAGGGGTGGCTAGCGCATCGGCGCCGAATACGATTAAACTTACGGACGGAAAAAAATCCAAGAAGAAGAAATAAGCAATGACATATGTAATTGATGACAACGCGAAAAGCTATCTGGAGAAAATGCTGGCAATTCTCGATATAGAGGCTGTCGTGCATGAAGAGAGCCTTGACGAGTCCACTCTTTGCTTGCGCATAGATTGCAAAGCGACAGATGCAAAGATACTCATTGGTCGTAAAGGGCAGACTCTGGAGGCATTGCAATTTCTTCTCAGGCAGATGTGCCGCGGTGGAAAAAACGAGCAAGGTCATTTCATGCTGGATGTCCTCAATTATCGTGCTCGCCGGCGAGAGACCATTGTCGAGCAGGCCAAAGAAGGCGCCGTAGCCGTCTTGAACGGCGAGTCCGATGAATTTGAGCTTCAGCCCATGTCTCCATTCGAGCGGCGCATCGTGCACAAGTATCTGCAGGAGAGCTTTCCGGAGCTTTCATCGGAGAGCCGCGGAACGGGCGAAGATCGTCGTATTGTCATCAGTTACGTGGGCGAAGACGTGACGGAAGAAGACATTGAATATGCCGGGCAGCTTGCCGAAGATGAGGAAGGAGAGCGCGGCGGCTCGGAAAATCTCTAGTTTTTGCCAGATCACCAGTTGAGACAGGTAGCTTTACCTAGTTTGTTTTGCAGATAGTCTCTCAGTCCGAGCAATTCGGCTTTAAGCTGTCGTCGCCCTTTCTCGCCGCGCCAGGGCAACACCAGGCTGTGACGCAGAAGATGTCCGGCTATGTGGAAATAGGCGCTCGCAGACTTAGAGCCTTTAAGATGGCGTCTGAAAAAAAGCAAGCGGTTGCGAGTGTAATAGTAGGAGCGCCAGGTGTTAAGTGAGCCTTCCGTAGAGGCCCCACCGATGTGCTCGACGCGGGCGGCAGGCACAAGAAGGCATTGCCAGCCAGCTTCCCGCAAGCGGCAGCAGAGATCAGTATCTTCGAAGTACAGGAAATAGGCTTCGTCAAAGCCGTTGACGGATTTGAAAGCGGTGGATCGAAGAAGAAGATTGCAGCCGGACAGCCACTGACAGGAAAGAGCTTCGGTCTCCGGCGGGACTTCTTTGCGCATCAATGTTTTGGCGCGTCCGAAATCGATTTCGCCCAGACCTGAAGCGACATACTCGTCACCGGCTGGCGTGAAGACCATTGCCCCGAGGGCGCCGGCAGTTGCGTTTTTCCGTGCCTGGATCATCAGCAGGCTCAGGCTTTGCGGATCGACCCTGGTATCGTTGTTGAGAAGCCAGACCCAGTCGGCTCCCCTTTCCAGGCAGAAATTGATGCCGGCATTCGAGCCGCCGGCAAAACCGAGATTTTGTGGCAGGCTGAGGAACGAAAACTCGCCAAAGGTCCTGGCAATGGCATCTCCTGAATGGTCAGGGGAGCCGTTGTCGAGCAGCAAGACTTTGAAGTTGGGGTAATGCAGGCGGCGCAATGATTCCAGGCAGAGCTTTGTTGCCTCGCCCCCCTGAAAGTGGAGGACCATAATCCAGACGAGCGGATAACCGGATGTGGTTTCAGCTTTAGAGCTATCTTCGGGCAAGCCCTGTTGTCTTACTTGAGTCACTAAATATTTTCCGGGGACTGCCCTGATCTCAAACAGCCTGATAATATTAAAGGGTCTGAGCCGGAGGGTGTCCTGTGGCCGAGTCTGATGTTCACAATGTAGATAATCCCGGCGGTGAAGGCGGCAATGCTGCAGCCGACGAGAACTTTCCGCCGCGCCGCGGCGGGTTCAGAAATGTTTTTTCTGCTCTCAAGCATGTCAATGATGCCTCAGTAGCCGATGCTGTTCAGCAGCGGATTTCCGATTATGTAACCATCGGCCTGGTTGTTGTATGTATTTTGAGTCTGGTAGCTGCTGTTGCTCTGCCTGTGCCGCCTGGACTGAAGCTATTGCCTTTGCTCTTTACTATCGGTGCGGTTGTCTTTTATATGATCAATCGCCTGGGGATCATAGTCAGTCTTAACGCCAGACAGGCTCTCATTGTCTGGCAGATTCTCATTGCGGCTTTCTGGCTCGGCGTGACATCGGCGATGCTGGTGATGATGAGCTGCTTCTACTTCTTTACCAACAAGAGCAGCGCTCCCTTTTAGCCCTTCACCTTATTGGTAAGGTGGCAGGCTTGTAGATTCTCTCCTTGTGCCGGGTTGGTTTCTCCTTTATCAACCAGCCAATGGGCCCTGACCAACTGCTGGCTCGAGAACAGGGTTCCAAGAGTCTCGACAGTTACATAAAGCCAAGAGTACAGTTGCTGTCAAGACCGCAGCGACTGTTAGAAAAGTCTTTGGGAAGGTTGAGCCAGGCTGGCTGATATCTGTTCTTGAAGCTAGATGGCTCCTGCAAGATGACATGCAGATAGGAAGATGGGCATGTCAGTCATTTTTGCCGGTTGCTGATAAAAGAGCAAAAAATGCCGGCAAAGAAGCTTGTTCACCTGTTTCTTCTGATTGTCCGGCTGCTGATAAAAAAGCAAAATAAGTCAAAGAGAGACCACGGAGAAATCCGTGGTCTCTCTTTGACTTATTTCACTGGCTGGCACTGAGTGGTGAGGACTTGAACCACACAAACCAGCCCGAGCTTACTGAAAAGCCCGACATTGCCGGTGGATTGCTGGATAAGGACTGCCTTACTGTGCTTTGCCGCCGACACATAGAGGCTTGTTGCCATTGTGCTCGTTGTACCAGCGCAGAGCTTTTGCCCAGCGATGGAGGCACTGCCTCCTGTGCTTATCAATAGAGTAAGAGGGCGGTGTCAGATGGAAGTAACGTCCTTCGTCTCCGAATGCCTGGCTGAAAGCCGGAACCGACATGGTGGACAGAGCTGCAAGGACAACAAACGCCTTTTTCATGAGAAGTCCTCTCCTTTCCTGGACAATCCGGTCTTACGACCGGAGCTCTTGACTAGAGCTAGTAAATTCCCACAGCAATTGTACTACCGTCTAATCTTTATTCGGAATGTCA
>JAHFBI010000182.1 GCA_023250095.1 Candidatus Melainabacteria bacterium | reverse complement strand
AGCTCGCCTTCCTTGGCTGCCAGGTTCCTGTTTGCATTATCGAGTTCGCGCCCGGACATCTCCAGCTGCGCTTGAGCCACTCTGACGGAGTCGATGACATCATCATCGACGACATCATCAGGCAGAACCAGCGCTTCCAGACAATCACCAGCAACGCGCTCTCTGGCAATCACTTCTTCCAACGCCGTCTGCTTATCCTGCACCTGCCCCCTGGCGTTGGCCGCGACATTCTGTGCTCTTAGGTATTCGTCGCGCCAGGTAAGGATATTCTGGCGGGAAAGAACTTCGAGATTTACCTTGAGACAGCTTGTGGCAGTGCCTGCTTGCGCCAGATCGAGCCCGGAGAGATCGCACAAGGACGAGCTATTCTTGACGGTCTGAGAAAGAGTGTTGAAATTCTGGGCAAGCCGCGCTTTATAAGCATTGCTGTCAGCGCGCCTGCGCGCCAATTGCCTGCAGTCAGCGGAGAACTTCTCGACGCCTTGCCGCAAAGCATTGACGTCATCGCCGTCCGTCGCCGTGCCAGGCAATCCGAGTTCGTCAAGAACTTCTTTGCTCTTGAGAGCTAATTCGGATTTCTCCGCCAGCTGAGCTTTGCATGCTACCTTGCGTGCTTCGGAGGCAGCTTTTCTGGTGCCAATCTCGCTGAAGCTGGACTGATACTTGATGATTGCCTCAAGATCGACCTGACTGCCGGCTATCATCCTGACACGGGCAACATCCCAGCCGGCTCCCATCTGAGCCAGAGTCAGGGCAACTTGCCTCTTGAGAGTGGCAACCCGGCCCTCAAGATCGCCGATACCTTCAAAGGCTTGCGTAATGCGCCTTAGATCGGCTTTCAGATCTGCAATATCGGCGGACAGGCTGCCGATGTCGCTAGCCGGGCAAAGCGATTCGAGATAATGCTTTGCCGTATCGTGCCTGGCTCTGGCCTCTTCTTCCTGCTTGGCATAGACTGCCAGCTGGGACTTTTCTTGCTCGAGTTGCCTGAGCAAATCGGGAGCGAAGGCGGCAATGCCCTCCGGAGCCGACTGGAGTTGGTCCCAGAGACTCCTGAGGGTAAGCCACTGATTGTGGTGGCGCAACAGCTTTTCGACATGCGCCAGACGCTCTCTCTTGCGCCCGACGTCAAACTGCTCGTTTCTTATACGCTGGTCCAGCAGCTTGATGGAAGACTGAAGATCGTCATATGCGGCAACACTGTCCTTTATGGCTTTAATATCGGTCCGCACAAGCGATAATTCTGTCAGTTTCTGATTAAGAGCTGGTTTTTCCCCGGAGGGTGCAAAGAGTTCCTTCTGACGCCTGGCGAGAAAATCCTGAGCGCGGGGCAAGGCTAGAATTCCTGCGCCCATCGAGGCACCATAGAGAACCGCACGCACCTGCTCCGACTCCAGCGTCTCAAAGTTCTGCAGCTCAGCCAGGCTGAAGGCGTAGATGCTCTTGAACAGCTCTCTGGTGGTTCCACCAAGAATTGCCTCGAGTGAGTCCTCTTTCAGAATTCTTCCGCGCGCGTCAGTTATCTGCACGGATTTCTGCTTTCCTTCAAAGTGACGAGTGATATGGAGCAGCCTGTCGGAAGGGCCGCACAGCGTCAGGGAGCCACCATATTTGCCGCCGTTGAGCGGTGGATACTTGTTCTTGTCCTCCCCTTTTCTCTTGCCTGGCAAGCCAAAGAGCATCGCCCTGACAAATGCCAGCAAGGTCGATTTGCCAGCTTCATTGTCGCCGAGAAAAAGTGACAGCCCGGGGGGGAGATCGCCTAACTCAAGGCAGTTGAAGAGCCCGAAACCGCCAATATGAATATCCCGGATCCACATCAGCCACTCTCCAGCAAGTCGACACAAAGCATTTCTGCCTCCTCCAGAAGCCTCTGCCATTCTTCTTTCTCCGGGCGGCTCAGGGCAACTTTCGCCCCGGCGTGCCCGTACAAAGATTTCAGCATGGCGGATATTTCTCCTTCCAGATTGCTTTGTCGCATCTCGTCTGCTTCTCTCAGGACAGAGCCGAGGAGATCGTCTCTCTTTCTTGCTTCGGCAAGATTCATCTCAGGACGACAGCTAAGCTCCAGCTCTTCCACCCAGCAGAATGGACGCTCATGCTCGCACTTTTGCCGGCAGCGCTCCAGCAGATCCTCAAGCTCATCGTCCTGACTGATTTCATGATAAAGTTGCCCACGTCCACTGAGCTCGATCCGGCACAGCACCGGGCGCCCCTCAGAATCAGCCCTCAATTTCTCCATTTCTTTGGCAAGAGCCCGGTCTAACTCGCTCAGTGAATTCATCCCGTCGATTGCCACTTTGCCTCTTCCAAAGCGGATTTTATCCGTGGCAACAAAGTCCAGGTCTGCTGTGCAGTCGGCTTGCACCGAAACAAGATAGCAGCCGCGCGCCCCGGACTCGCGGATGTTGCGCCCCTGTGCGTTGCCGGGATAGACGACATACGGCTTCCTGTACAGCACCTTGCGCTCATGAACATGCCCGAGCGCCCAGTAATCGAAGCCGCAATCCTGCAGATCAGAAAGGCTACAGGGTGCATAATTGGCATGGGCTGACTCGCCGGCGACGTTGCAGTGCAGAATGGCCAAGGAGTACAAGCCCGGGTGCCGGCTGTCGAGACAGCCGGCAAAGAGCCTTGCCAAATTACGGCTTTCAGAGCCTGTTTGATAGCTTATGCCGGCAATATTTGCCACCGGCTCCCCATCTTTAAGGAAAAGCTCTGACTCAACCCGGTTGCCGAATATTTTCACTTGCTCGGGCCAGTCAATGGAAGAAGCCCAGCCATCGAGCGGGTCATGATTCCCGTAAGCAACAAAGGTTCTAATGCCGTGCTTAGCAAGCTCCGTCAAGCCGTCGAGAAATGCCAGCTGGGCTGCGATGCTGCGGTCGGCGCCGTCGTATATGTCACCGGCGACAACGAGGAAGTCCACCTTCCTGTCAATACAAAGGGCAACGATGTTCTGAAACGCTTGAAGCGTGGCATCCCGCAATGCAGCCGCCAGGCTCGCCGATGAGGCGGACACCCCCTTAAACGGGCTGCCGATGTGCAGGTCTGCTGCGTGGACGAAGGTAAATGGCTTCATGGAGGGTAAGGTAACCTTTGCGTGCCTATGGCAGGAGATGACGACTATTGCCTGGGGCTATCAACTCAAAACGTACCCAACTGCAGGGCATAATAATTGCCGCTGCGACATTTAATAAGGTCCAGATTCACCTGCTGCCGCATGCCTGACTCCCCTCAGGAAGTTTTTGTCTTCCAACCTGTACGAGAGCGGTTTTTACTGCCTCAGGGCGTGGGAATTTCCCCATTTAAGCCATCTCATGTCCCGACTATAATTCCTGCGCACACACACGCTGGTATTGCGCAAATGACCCGCCCTGAAGCTACAAGCGGCAGGATTGTCCAAGAGACCCTGGCTCCTGACGAGGCGACAGGCGGCTCCATCTGGGAACGTGCCGGGCGCGCGGGCTGCAGGACGGACTCAAAGACGGTGTTGCAGAAGTCATACAAACTCCGCAAAAGACCCTCCCGGCGCTGGCAATTTCAGCAGGGATTGGAGCTGCCCTGGCTCTGGCGCAGGGCAGAGCCGGTGTGCTCAAACTGGGCGCCGAAATAGCCGGAGTGGCTTTTTCGGCCGCTTTCGTCAAAGATCTTTTGAACGGCAAGCGGCTTTCGGCTATAAGCACTGCCGCAAAAGACAGCTGGAGGTCAGGAGTCGATCTCGATCACAATCGCTTGCTGATTAAAGAAAACGCCGGGCGTTTTGCTTTCGATACAGGGCTCATGATGGCAGGCGGCACGGCCGGCGCCTCCCTGGGACGTTTCGGCATCGCGCTGCCCTCAGCCGCCGGCGACCTTTTGCCAGGAAACGTGTCGACTTCTGCCCCGCGCCCCCTGGCTCTTCGAGCAACCGACACTAGCTATTACCCGGGAGTGCAGGCACGGGGCAATTCCCTGCAGCCACCCCTGGAAGTTTTCCCGACAGAGACGTCGTCTTTGCCTGGGGAGGCAGGGCAGTTGGCAAGCAAAGCAGCTAACATCTCACCTTCGCTTTTCAAAGAGCCGCGACCCATCTCCTGGAGATTGCCCGACGGTAAGACCTGGCAATGGGAGCCGTCTGAGGCGACCGGGCAGACCTTGCGCGATGCGCGCACCTTCGTTGCTTCTTTCATGAGCCGGGATTACCTGGGCGCTCTGGCAACCGCCATCGAGTCACCAGTCATGAAGCAGGTAGAACTCAATCCTGCCTCGCGCCGCCACGATGTTCGCTTTCTTGCAGCCGATCTCAACGAGCCCGAGAGCATGAGAGCCCTCATGAGCAGAATGAACGGACTGGCAAAGTTTCAATGGGGGCAATTCATGCGCAACGGTGAGTTCGAACCGCAGAAGCTTGACGTTGTCGTCCCGAGAGCAATCATTGAACTAAAAGAAGGGCAGGCTCTCGTGCCGCTCGTCGACTTCGCGCAGGCAGAAAGCGGCGGCTACAAAATAGAGCTGCCGAACCGGACGACTGATGGCAAGCCGCTGACTGTGTTGCAAACCGAAGAAATCGGCGCTATCCGGCAAAGCAGCCAGGGGCAGCGGCTGATCGCCGAGATGGGGCTGATGGCCTTCGAAGAGTCCATCGTCCACGCCAATCAGCACATTTCTGCTGGCGGGGATATCATTTCGCCCACCTACGCCGAATTTGCCCGCGATTTCTCGATTGAGCACGGCACGAGAGCGCACAAGCTTGCTTTCCTTGGACTGCTCGATCGCTCCAACCCGGTGAAAGAAGCGTTCTACGAGCAAGAAGTGCCGGCTGTCCTCTATGACGCAGGCATGCCCCTGCCGCTCATCGAACGTCACTATTTCGCCGGCGCCCACCATGTCCAGGAGCGAACGCCAGTCATAGAGTTTCTGCGCAAGAAAGCCCATGTGCGGGTAAGTGCTGCCAGCTGAAACTTACTTTGCGCTCACGGCAGGCACGGGGCGGAACTTTCAGCGGCTGCCCCAAAGAGGTTTCTCAGGCGATGCGCCAGGGCTGTAGTGCGGTGAGACGATCGCTTGTTCTTCACGGCCATGGACAGAGCCTGCCTCTGTCCGACGATGACGACGAGCTTTCGTCCCCTGGTCACGCCCGTGTAGAGCAAGTTTCGCTCAAGCATCATGTAGTGCTGTGTCGAAAGCGGAATGACGACAGCCGGATATTCGGAGCCCTGCGACTTGTGGATTGAGGCAGCATAGGCCAGTGAAAGCTCATCGAGCTCGCCAATATCGTATGTCACTTCTCGCCCGTCAAAGTCGACGGACAGTTGCGATTCTTCAAGGTCGATATCGATGATGGTCCCAATGTCCCCGTTGAAGACTTCCTTGTCGTAATTATTGATAGTCTGAATAACCTTGTCGCCTGGAGCGAAACTCCAGCCGAATCTGGTCACATGCGGACCGTTGCTTTTGTTAAGGCGCTTTTGCAGCTCAATGTTCAGAGATCTTGTCCCTAGCCCACCCCTGTTCATCGGCGTGAGCACCTGCACATCCTTCACGGCATCAAGTCCGAAACGCTTCGGTATGCGCTCGCAAACCACCTGCATGACCCTGTCGCTCACTTCCTCAGGCGTTTGAGCTGGAACAAAATAAAAGTCGGATAACTCCTCCTTGTTTTCTGGTTGCAGCGGCATCAGTCCTTCGTTTATCCGGTGAGCATTGACGATGATTTTGGATGTGGCAGCCTGGCGGAAGATTTCTGTAAGACGCACGGTCGAGACAACCTGGCTGGCAATGATGTCTGAAAGGACCGCTCCGGGACCCACTGACGGCAACTGATCCACGTCACCGACCAGAAGCAAGGCAGCCCTGTCGGGAATGGCGCGCAAGAGCTGGCTCATGAGAACGATATCAATCATGGAAGCCTCATCCACGACAACGATGTCGGACTGGAGCGGGTTGTCGTTGTTGCGCTTGAAGCCGCCCTGCTTAGGATCGAACTCCAGCAAGCGGTGTATCGTGCGAGCTTCAAGCCCGGTAGACTCCGAGAGCCTCTTGGCGGCGCGTCCCGTGGGTGCAGCCAGCAGGATCCTCGCTTGTTTGGCAGAAATTATTTGCAAGATGCTATTGACGAGAGTTGTTTTGCCAACACCGGGTCCGCCGGTGATTACCAGCACTTTGTTGGCAAGCGCCAGCGCTACCGCGTTCTTTTGCGACCTGGAAAGCTCGATTGTCGCCCTGCCCTCCACCCAGGCAATAGCCCTGTGGGGATCAATTTCTGCCCAGGGCAGGGCCCCGCCAGCCAACCTGAGCAAGTGTGCCGCCACGGCTGCCTCCGCCTTTTGCAAGGCAGTAAGATATAGAAGCGTCTTTCCTTCAATTGGCTCGGCAACTAGATTGCCTTCTTTCAGCTCGGCCTCAATGGCCTGGCACGCAAGATCTTCGGGTATCTCCAGAAGCTTTGCTGCAGTTGCGCCCAGAGTCTCCAGCTGGCATGCACAATGTCCCTGCCCGGACGCTTCCTGCAATGCATGCCTAACACCAGCCTGAGCACGGATGAGTGAATCTTTTGGAATACCAAGCTTCCAAGCGATGGTATCTGCCGTCTTGAAGCCAATCCCGTGAATATCCAGAGCCAGCCGGTAAGGATTTTCCGAAACCAGGGCAATGGACTCGTTGCCATAAGTCTTGTAGATGCGCACAGCGCGCGATGTCCCCACTCCGTATGATTGGAGAAAGACCATGATCTGCCGGATGACCTTTTGTCCGGCCCAGGCGCTAACCACAGTCTCCATGCGTTTGCGCCCAATGCCGGTGAGACTGAGAAGCGCCTCAGGCGTTTCTTCGATAACATCAAACACCTTCTCACCAAAAGCCTTGACGAGCTTGCCGGCAAAATGCGGGCCAATACCCTTTATCATGCCGGAGCCCAAATATTTCTCAATGCCTTCCAGAGTGCTCGGGGGAACCACAGAAAGTCGCTGAGCTTTGAATTGCAGCCCGTAATTCTTGTCATTGCACCAGGAGCCCTGGCAATCTATATACTCGCCAGGCGCAATTGAGGCGGCGCTGCCGGTGACGGTCACGAAATCCTTGTGCCCCGGCACCTTGACGCGCAGCACGCAGAAGCCCGACTCCTCGGAGTGAAAGGTCACACGCTCCACCGAGCCGCCGAGCGCCTCCAAAGCCGTGTCTGCCGTCACCATTTCTGAATTTCAGGCATAGAATCCTATTTGCGCACGCTGCCACCAGGCAGCAATCATACCGCGGCAGCAGACAAATCAGAGCTAACTATTGCCGGTTCCTGAATCTGGCAAATGTTCTCACATAAGCGCGCCGAAGATTAATTTGGAGGGGAATTGAAGCATTTGACACCTCTGCAGGAAGACTGCAGGTATTTTGCAACCCTGCCAGTTAATATCGTAATCAGGATGTGAGCGGCCGCTGGCGCTAAGCCACAACCAGCAGGCTAAAAGACAACCAGGCGCACCGAAGGCAAGTCGCACATGCCTTTGATGCGGCGCGCCCTGACAGGAAAAGCCATGGACATATTGCAAGGACTCGCCTCTCCCTCACCGTTTGGACCCCCATGGGCGACGGTCTTATGCTCAGCAGTGATACTTGGCATGCTGTACTGGAATGTGGTAGCACTTCTGGGCGATACACTTCCCATTCACGCAGCTCTGGAAAAGGCTCTGACCTATATCCGGCAGCAACCAAAGCCGCTGACTTCGAAGGGACTGCCTCAGCTCAACGCCGCTTTGTCCGGCGATCCCATTCTCGGCGAAGCCTGGGCCGAATTCCACGAAACGCTGCTCTTCAAAGATCCCCTGAAAGATCCTGATGCCCCGGTCATCAACACCAAGCAGGCAGGGGACTTTCTCAATGAATCCACAATTGTCAGCCGGCGCATGAACACACACTGGTATGCCGCTGTGCCAGGCATGCTTACAGCAATTGGTCTCATCGGCACATTCCTCTCCATATACCTGGCACTCTCCAGCTTGCATCTCACAGCCGAGTCGCAAGCGCAGGCCGTGTCAAGCGCAGGGGCACAATCCAGCGTCAAAGTATCGTCGAAGGCACCGGAGGCGGCACCTGACTCGCCTACATCAATGAGTCAGGCAGGTCTTGCGCCAAATAAGCCAGGAGGCAGTGCACCAGTCCTTGTGCCTGAGCCCTCGACCGGGCTTCTTGACAGTAGTCTCACCGCCTTTATCAATAATCTCTCCGGAAAGTTTGTCTCTTCAATCTTTGGATTGGGCTGTGCCTTTCTTTTCGTATTGCTTGAGAAATCCAGTGTCGGGATGGCCGGCATCGAGCGGAGTTGCTCTTCTTTGCAGGCCGAGCTCAACGGGCTGTTGAAACAGGCTCCGCAGGAGATTCTTTTGAATGAAATCTCCCTGAAGGTCGGCGAGATGCTCAAAGCTGTGGACAACCTCAAGACCGAGCTTCCCGCCTGTATAAATGAAGGACTGGCTGTTTCTGTGGGTAATCCCGTAGGGCAGATCGTCACACAAGTTCAGGAGCTAGCTCGCCTGGCAGACGAGCAGGCCAGGAAGCGTGAGGAGTCCATCACCCGCCTCGTTGTCCAGGTTGTGCAGTCATTCAAGCAGGCTCTTTTCGATTCTACGACAAAGGAGTTCGAGGCCCTGGCAGCGACCTTGACACAGACATCAGGAGTTGTCGACTCCCTCAACGGAAAGCTCGCCCAGTCAGCCGACCAGCATGAGGCACTCATCAAAGCGAACAAAGATCAAATCGCGTCTTTGATCAAGTTTCAGCAGGAGCAGGCTGACGTATTTCTTGCCGGCAGCAAGGAGGCGCAGCTGCAGGTGATCGACGGGCTGAGACAACATTGCGACCAGCTTCTGAAAGATCAGTCCACCGAAATGGAGGCTCTGCTTGCGTCCATGGAGACTGCCACAGGACAGATGTTAAAGACCAACGAGCGCCTTTCGGACACTCTGGTCGAAAAACAAGGCGGGCAGTTAGAAAAATTTCTCGTTCAGATTGAAGCGAATTCTACGAAGCAATTGCAGTTGATGACAAACTCACACGAATATATGGTCAACAATCTCGACACCTGGATAACCAGTGCTACAGAAGATCTCGAGAAGCTCGTCCGGCTCATCGCGGAAGAATCGCAGCTTGTAGGTCAGAGTGTGGCGTCAGTGACGACCAATATCACCACACTGGAGTCCATAGCCAGAGCCAATGCCAACATGAAAGCCGAGTCGGCAGCTGCCATTGACAGAGTTATCGACGTGCTGAAATCACTCAGCCAAGCTACAGCCTCTGCCGGTCAGACAAGCAAACAAGTAGATGATCTGGTTGCATCTCTGGCAGATGCCCATAAGGAGCACCAGGCTCTGCTCAAGGCTCAGTCCGAGTTTATCGACAAATATATGGCAACTTATCAACGGCTCGGGCTGTCGCAGGGTGTCATTGGAGCAACGGCAGAGGCAGGCGAAACCGATCGAAGAGGCAACGGTCAGCGCCACCAGGCAAGCGACGGAGCAAGTACACAAGCAGCCCAGAAGCAGTTAGCTGCCAAAGGCAATCTCCAGGACGGCAAAGCCGAAGAGTAAGCAAGCTTGGAACCGGACTGAAAAGGCAAAGAATCCAAGGATCAAATTCAGATGTCGAACCCTGCGCAGATACGCACAAACGAATCACCCTTCCTCGGCTCGGTGACCGACTTGATGACCTCGCTGGCAGTCATCTTCATCATGCTGCTCGTCCTGTACATAGCCCACTACCAGCATCGGCTCGCTGCTCTTAAGCAAGTACTCAAGACAGTCGTCAATATCACTCCCCGAGAAATTGAGATACTGCGAAGACTTCCAGAGCTGGAATTTGGAATTTTGCGCGGGCA
>JAHFBI010000458.1 GCA_023250095.1 Candidatus Melainabacteria bacterium | reverse complement strand
AACAAGCTCTAACCGGGGGCGGCGGAGCAGTCGGATGATTCGAGAAAGGATCAGTGGCATTTGGCAATACAACATACACACAACATTGTCTTCAGCGTGCTGGAAGACCGGGCGGTTTATCAGGCTATGCGCGGGCGCCTTTCGAGGATGCGCCAACTCAAGGAAAGGCACGGCGGCAACCGGGGCTTTGTCGAGACCATTATCGAACGCATGCGCAAGAACAAGGCAGCTGCTGCCGGATCCAGGCAGCAGCATATTGCCGGTCGTTTGAAATGGTTCGCAGGGCAAGAGTCTCGCCGGCTGGAGATAGATAGCCAGCTGCAAAGGCAACTCGGTAATAATCCGGATTCCAGCTGGGCTAATCAGCGCGATCCTCTGTGGGCGGGTCGGCTCGATGTGGCTCCCGGAGATCTCTCACGGCTCTTTCTGGAGAACGAAGAATATAGAAGTATCTGGAACCGCTCGGTCCAGCTGGAAAACACACGGATTGCTTCAAGTGATGTGGTAGGGCCGGATGTTCTTGGAATTGAGCGGCAGATATCGGAGGTCTTTTATTTGCCCGGGACAAGACCGGACGGAAAAGACCTAGATAGAAGACGCACGGGGACTCAGCTCATGGTGATAAAAGGCGATACCACCTCACACGTTCAGGAGTTCGCTTGCCCTGGCGCCACCGGGCAGGAGCCATCTTGTGACCTTCCTTTTCCGGTCACAGCCTCTGTGGCCACCGGCTGAGAAGTCTCGTAACAAATAGATTTACACCTGACTGGGCGGCACAGGTCTTTCCTGTGTTCAGGCATCGCATATTCCATTATTCCCCTGACTTGATGGCTTCCTGCCGACAGGAACTGTATTTTCTCCCGGGTCAGTGACATTCTGGACAAAGAAGTGCCAGGGATGCACTAGTTCTGTCCAACTGTGGGACTGAGGGCAAAATGTGGTGTATACAGGGGGCGCAAGATGTGTTGGGGACTAAGTTCGCATATATCTTGCGCCCTGACCAGGCGGGGCTCGATTGTATAGTTGGCGCTATCTGGAGCCTTCTTAGCAGATTGCTCCGTCCAGGCTTGTTCTTTGAGCCACTGGTTGAGAACGTAGAGCTGGTAGTCGTCGCTTACGAGAAAGTCTCTGAGATCAAGGTGGCAAACAGGGCTTATCTCTTCAGCAAGCAAACTTTGAGCAAGCTCAGGGCTCTGTCCTTGGCGGCTTGTATCAACGAGCGCTCCTTCTGCCTTACAGGCAGTGGTCGAGAGCATAAGGGAGATCGAGCAGGTGAGCGTGCAGGCAAGTGTCGTTTTCATCTTGGGCTTTGAAGATAGAAGATGGAAGACAGGTTTCTGATTCCAGCTATGGTATTCCACCTCTGCCTCTCTCCAAAACCAGGGCAGCTGGTCCCGACGCATCGCTGGTGGTGGCTATCCTCGAGTCTGGAAATAATTTCCTGATTACCATGTGCAGGGTACCAAATGTTCACAAAGCTGCCATATGATTAATCTATAGCTCTGGGATTTCTGGAATGTCAGCCTTTGTGGTTGTGTGAGCGCGGGGCAGGTGCTTGCTAAGCCATAGTCTGAAAGTATCTGGAGTTCCACAGGGACTGATTGGCAGTGCCCGTTCAGACAAGTTCAGGATGGGTACTGCTGTTTGTCGGCCTTGTTTTCTCTGGACAGTCGGCTGCTCAACTGCCTTGCTTGATAGATAGATAATTCAGGCTCGGGCTTATTTTTGCCGGGCGACAGTCGGATGTTGCCTGGATTCTCAGGCGAAACTCTATAAATGCTGTGGGGGCTGTCTTGAGGATGCAGGCGGATTCTTAAAGGCTGGAAATTCTTGCTGCTCAGACCTGAGTTGGAACGCTCAGGCGCTCATATTGTGGTTCGCTGGAGTAGAACATCCTGTGTCCGGCGCTGGCGAAAAGCGAAAGCACCTTGCGCAAGGTAAGGCACTGGGAGCAAGGGCAAACATACATATTGTGCTGTTTGGCCGTGAGTGCTCCTGTTTGTACAGCTGCATCTCTTGTCGGGTTTAGCTCTGGCATGCCTGCCACCTCATCGATCTTCGAAAGTAGTAAATCTCGGACGTTGTCTTCAGCAGAAGCCTTTTGGACGACAGGGCGTGCCTTGTGGTTGCTTGACATCATAATCGGACAGTTTTGTGAACAATTGGTACCGTGGTGTGACCGGTTTGTGACCACCCTTGAGCTTTATCTTGTGGAACGGCTCAGAGGCATCTGGTCTGCCGGGCAGGCGTGCTCAGGCAGCCTTCAATCCTGCCTGGACGCTGACAAGCATCAGCACCGGAGCTGGTGGCACTCCAAAGGTCCAGTTAGAACTTGTACAGATTCGAACGGATGCATCCCGGAGCCGCTGCCACTCAGGGATACGTCATTAGCTGTCCTTAAGGCAATCGTTAATCTACCTTAACAAGATGCGCACTGAATCAAGGGCGCACTTATACTAGGCTGACAGGCGTTGCCAAGCAAAGTGCATGTTTACGGGCTCAGAGAGGGAATTCGAAATCTTATAGGATTGTTCAGATCCCTCTTGAATTCGTTTTGCGCACATATGATACTCGCGTGGATTTGATTCTTGACAGCAAACTCAATCGGTCGTGGCCCGCTGCTTGCATGGATCGGCAAATTCGGATCACTAAATCGTAATTAGAGCCGGCCTTATCGAAGATTGAGCTGCATGAATCTCGTGAGCGATTGCTTTTGCATCGTTTGTCAGCAAAAAAGGAATC
>JAHFBI010000181.1 GCA_023250095.1 Candidatus Melainabacteria bacterium | reverse complement strand
CTCGGCGCAGTCAAAATCAGCCAACTCTCTTACACCGCCGGGTCGCTTGACGTTGGACTCAACGTTGGCGATTCGGCCAACGTCGATGCGCGTCACAACAGGTTCTCGGGTCTTCAGCCAGATAAGCGAAAAGCCAGCAGTCTGACATACTCTTTCATTGTGTTCGCGGGCTGCTGTCTGCAGTTGCTGGCAGATAAGGTTAATTTGATTGCGACGTTCAGCCTCAACCAGGCGGTATCCATCTCGAGCTTCGTTCACCAGCTGATTACACAGCGGCTCCAGAATTTTAAGATCGTGCTTGCTGCATTGCCCCACGCGCATACGCGAAGTAAAAATCAACTCTCGCGAGCAGGCCTCAAGTTCGTTGATTTGACCGATGCGGTCGCGCTCATTGAAGACGCCAGCTTGGGTCAGGGCCAGAGTGTCAACCTCGAAGCGATTGCGATTGTGCTGGAGCAAATAGCCATTGACGGAAAAGAAAACCAGGGACAAAGCAGTGATCGCTCCCAGAATCAGAAGTGCCAGGAGAAGCATGCTACCGCTTGACTTTCGTGCTCGTCTCATGCTAACGTTTTGCACTTCAGTTTGCCGATTCTGTCGATTGCCAGGAAGTTTATCACAGTTTCAAATGGGGTGTGCGGTCTGGAATCATGCGTACCTTGGCGAGAGGGCAAAAGGGAAGTCAGACAATAGAGTTTGCGGCAGCTCTGACTTTGCTTGTGACCTTCATTCTCATACCGTGGATCGATATCTCGGTAATTCTTATGCGCTGGATGATGGCACATGAGATGATCAGCGCGTCTTCCAGAGAGCTGGCGTTTTGTGAAACTTTCGGACAGTCATGCAAGAACTTGCAGGCGCAGCCGGCGCTTAAGAATCGCCTGACCGCCATTGGCGGCGTTGATGTTCAATCGATGGACCTGCAACTTCGCATCGCGCGGGTCAGACGGACATCTGATGTTAACAGTGAAGAGGTCTTTCTGGTGACCAATCCCGGTCAGATTCCGCCGGCTTGGCTGCCTGACGGAGCCAAAGCACCGTGTACCTATTCACTGCTGCTCAAAGTGAATTTTTTGATGTCGCCAGCATGGCTTTTGTCTGGAGTTAGCTGTTCGATTCCCGGCTTGACCGTGCCTGTTCCGCTATCGATTACTATTTTGCATGAGTGGGAAAATCTTGGCAAAAATCCGATTTCCGGGAGATTCTTTGTCAATGAATGATGAGAGAGCACGCCCTCATATCTGTGAGCCTAAAGTCCACTCCGGTGCTGCGCCCCGGTCCACAGTCGATGCCCTGAAGTTAGTCGAGAAACTGGCTAAGTTTAAGCGCGGCATCGCTCTTGTCCTTGCCGTACTTTGTTTTTCCCTGGCTTTGCCGAGTCTCTCCAATTGCGAGATCAATTCCGGTCTATCATCTGATTATCTTCAGCGAGAGTTCGACTGGGCGCTATTCATCGATGTGCGCGATATCCAGCACTACCTCAATTATAATGGAACAAAGCTGCATCCTTTAAGCCGCGTTCGCATTAATCTGCGTATCTTTCGAACAGGAAATAGTGTCGATGCCAGTGTCCCGCCGTCTGTAATCTACGAGGAGTTGTGGTATCACAAAACGACTCCGATTGGCTTGCGCAGGCGATTCCCCCCCCGGATTCCTACAGGTAGTGTCGGTGCTGTCGTGCTGGGGACTCTAGACAGAGGGCGGGAGCATGCAGCAATTGCCACAAATGCCGCCATAAGAGCAATCACGGATTTCCAGCTCAAAGATGTTCCTACCGGTGTACTCCTGGTGCCTTGCCACCAGTGCGATGCTGTCGCAGACAAGCTGGGGCAATACGGCTTCTGTCAGAAGCAGACTCCGACTGCCGGCACGCAAATGAGCATAACGCTTCGCTCTTACCCGCCTGGACGCGATGAGCAACTTTTTTTGCAATAGGAAACCGTTGCCCGAGTGCGACACCTTGCAATTGATGTCGCCTACAGCAAGTTCCGTGCAGATAGAAAGTAAGCGTTCCATGTTTCCAGACGGTTACTTATATCGTGTATAACACGTTTCCTGTATGCCAGCTCGATTTCATCAGCCACCCGAATTTAGAACTCGTTTGCCCTATCTGGTTCCAAAGCCCCTTCTGTGGCATCATTCGGGATCAGGCGCTTTGAACTTTCGCCATTGAGCGAGACTGCCGGAGTCTGCTGCCCTCAAGGTGCCCGTCTAGAACAACGACTTCTCCGTCCTTGATGACAGTCCGGACATGATTGATCCCGAAGTTGTTGATGATGACCCCATGCTCCGAGCAATCCACAATGACCATGTCGGCGCGTTTGCCTGGCGCAAGACTGCCTATAGAATCTCCCCTGTCGAGCGCATAGGCAGCGTTAAGCGTTGCGGCGTTGATAGCTTGCGCATACGTAAGCCGGTAAAGCCGGCACGCCGTCTCGAGAATAGCCTGCATCGATTGGGTCCGGCAGCTCCCGGGATTGTAGTCTGTGGCAAGGGCTATCGCCATGCCACCATCAATCATCTCTTTGACAGGAATATCTTTCTTGAACTCCATGAGGTGATAAGTGACGCCAGGAAGAATGACTCCGACGACTTTCTTATCCCGCATTTGTGAAATCGCATCGAGCGAAACAAAGTCCAGATGATCCGCCGACACAGCGCCCATCTCGCCAGCCAGCTCACCGCCGCCAGACCAGGCCGTCTGCTCTACATGAAGCTTGAGCTTGAGCCCATGTTGTCTGGCATCGGACAGAATCTGGCGGCAATCATCAACGCTGAAGCCCAGAGGATCGCACCAGACATCACAGAACTCCGCAAGCGGAGCTACCTCGTCGAGCATCTGTCGGACCAATGCAACGTAAGCAGCTTTCCTCTCCTTGAATTCATCCGGCACAGTGTGTGCTCCAAGAAAGGTCGAAATAACTTCAACCGGATGAGTTTCGTTAAGGCGCCTGGCCACATGCAACAGTTTGAGTTCGTTTTCCCTGTCGAGCCCGTAACCACTCTTTGCTTCTACTGTTGTCGTGCCATGCAGCAACATGATGTCCAGATCACGGAGAGCCTTCTGATATAGGTCTTCCGCCGAGGCCGCCCGGGTCATGCTCACGGTGTAGCGAATTCCTCCTACTTTGTGCAGGTCAGCATAGCTGCGCCCGGCAATCTTGCACTCGTACTCTTCGTGACGAGAGCCCATATGCACCAGATGCGTGTGGGGATCAACAAAGCCAGGCATGACCACCTGTCCTGCCGCATCGATAATGCTCTGCGGCTTATGCACCGCCAGCATCTCGTCGGTGGTCCCGACATCAATGATGGAGGCTCCCTGAAAGACAACCGCGCCTCCCCTGATGATTCCGAGATCCGATAAAGCATCCCCGGTTTTCGGACCGGTGGCATGCACAGTGAGGAGTTCGCTGGCATTGATGACTGCCTTAACATCCCCTTGGTATCCGTTCTTCATTTCCATCACCCTGTCCCGGCTGGCTTTCCACTTCGTGCGGCAAGATCATTATGCAACAGTATTTGGGGCTTTCGAACGTTTCGTACCCTGGCGGATGTCAAGACTTAACCTCAACTCTCTTTAAGGGCAATCGTGCGTGACTACTGCCGCCAATTCCACTGAAAACAGTGATAGCGGCAACATGACGTTATCACTTTCTCCAGTGGAAGATATTTCCAGTTCTTTGCTGGTCTTGCTCGGAGCTCTGGCGGGGTTGATATGGGACATCAAACGGTTATCATTGGAGCTATGAGCCAAGCAAGTGAGCCGCTATCGGCATCCGGTATCTCTGTCACCCATCCCACTTCAGTGGACACTCCCCACAACGGGAGATACAGGTCGCCACTCAGGTATCCAGGTGGCAAGCAGAGGGCTATCGCTCAAATTGCCAGGGCTTTTCCGGAGTCTGCTAAAGAGTATCGCGAGCCGTTGGTCGGCGGTGGCAGCGTATACTTCCATGCCAGGAAAGTTGGATTTGCCAAGCGATATTGGATAAATGACAAGTTTAAAGAACTGATCTCCTTCTGGCAGGCGGTCCAGGATCCGCAAACCTGTCTCAGACTTCAGAGGGAGCTGGAACAATTACGTATTAGCTTCGAGTCAGCCGATGAGATCAAAGAGTATTTTCTGGCTGCTCGACAAGAGCAGCCTAAGACAGCCTACAGAGAAGCTTTTCTGTTTTTCTTCTTTAATCGCGTCACGTTTTCCGGGACAACACGAGCAGGAGGCTTTTCGAGTGCCGCAAGCCTGAGGCGTTTCACCGCATCATCGATTGAGCGCCTTGCGCCCATGCCGCTTGCTCTTGCCGGCACGCATATTACAAACCTGGATTTCGAGGATGCCGTCTGTGAACCGGGAAAGGATGTATTCATTTTTTTCGATCCGCCGTATTTCACGGCGTCCAAGCTATATGGACACGGTGGCAGCCTGCATTCGTTCGATCATGAAAGACTGGCGCGATGTCTCAACAAGTCGAGGCACAAGTTCCTCATTACTTATGACGATTGCCCGGAGATTCGGCAACTCTATGACTGGGCCAAAATCAAGAACTGGTCGCTCCAGTACGGCATGAACAACTGCAATTTGCAGCGACAAAGCAAGATCGGCGCGGAGTTGTTCATTTCCAATTACTAAAGAAGCCGGGCGCGGATGCCCACTTTCAAACCACGCTTGCGCCAACACCTGGCACGGTTGAACGATGTGATGACATGCAACGGCGCCTGTGGTATCAAGCCTGCCGGATTATAGCCAGCTTTTCGCCACTGCTGTTTATCCATCGGCAGAAGATGAGCTGGGCAGATTTAATCTCGGGCGAATTACACTGCGGAAATTTTGCAGGGAAGGCATGTAGTTTGGTAAGAGAATGGCGAGGTGAGCAATTATGGGAATTCGATTTCGGCGCAGCAAGAATCTGGGACCATTTCGCGTGACACTGGGGCTCCAGGGTATATCTTTCAGCGCAGGCATCAAGGGCTTGCGAGTGACCCGCAGAGCAGATGGCAAAACCCAGGTGTCAGCCGGCATCCCAGGAAGCGGGCTCTATTACACCGAGGTTCTCAAACACGCGGCCCACAATGGGGGTCAGGAGCCGGCGGCTGCCGAAGAATTGCTGGATGGTCCAAACCCGCGAGCAAGAGGACTCTTGCCTGCTGTGCCTGCAGCAGATGATACCGGGTGGTTCGCCAGAGTCAAAGCCTCTATTGCTTTGATTGTCCAGGCGCTAACAGGACGGCGTCGGGGCTGAACCGGCTCTGTTCGAGGGACAGACTGACGTGTCGCCTGTGTGCCTAAGCACTGGATCAAATCGCATACCTGACGGGCTATAACGGCTTTGTTTGCCGGATGGGGACTCAGGCAAGAGAGCAAGTAGAAGCCGCTCATGAAATGCTCATGAGCGGCTTGTAATGTTTGGCAATGCCCCGCTAGTGTTTCCGCTGGAAACAAGGTAATGAGCGACATAATCCGTTTTAGTTTAGTCTCGCCCGGGGCGCAGTGATCCAGCCACGGACAGACTCAAGCCAGGGAGATAAAGACATGAGTAATGCTTTTGAACAGGGTGATACTGCTGGTCGGGTACAACCAACGCCTGAGCCAGGCGGACTCAATTTGTTGAAGGTTGCCCAGGTACCCGCCAGACGCGGTGAAGGCTCCCCCAGATCCGAGATTGAGCCTGGTCCATCCAACCAAACTATCAACAACAAGACTGGTGATGTCACCAGCGCCAATACCATCAACAGCAAGACTGGCGATGTCACCAGCGCCAATACCAACAACAACAAGACTGGTGATCTTACCAGCCAGACGAGCGTAAGAATGGGCGATGTAACCGCAACCGGTGGCTCTGGTGGCAACGGACGCTCAGATGCAAGCGCTGCCGGTGGTAACAGCCGTTCAGATACCACAATTCAGAGTACCAATACGACCGTTTTTGCGCCAAGTTTCTCAGGAGGAGAGTGCTCTGAGTCTGTCAGCGGCGGTGCGAGCTTCCTTGGCATCGGTTTCAGCCTTGGCGGCATGAAGCCGAACTGGGATTGCATCCAGAAGCATCAATTCGTGCAAGTCATGGGAATGATGTGCGCAGGTTCTACGGAGGCCGCCCTCACTGCGATCAAGGCCGACAAGACCCTGAACGAGTTCGTCAAGCATGAGCTTGGTGTGACGCCTGGAGCAGCCAACTCTGCCAAAAGGCTTGAAGGGATTGCTATACAGTTTGCTGGTGGCTCACTCGACAAACAGGCGCTTTGTACGGATATGGGCAAAGCTGTTGCCAGGCAGAACGGCATCGATGTTCTGCCGAAATTCGATCTGCACGACACGGGAACCGACTGGGATGCCGCCGCCAGGCGCAGAGCCGAGGAGCGGGTACAAGCACTGGCTGAGCAGAATAAGGCCGAAGAGCGGAGACAGGAGATCAATGTCCTCGTGAACAATAACATCTCTCAGGTTGTTCCCCGTGCTGCCGATGCTCCCGCCCATCATCCCTCCAAAATTCACCATGCTCCGACCCACGGTCCAAAGTCCTGCAAGTGAGAGTAGCTCGCTCAGACAACCGGAGGACAAATCATGAATTCTCGCACAAGAGCTGAGCGTGCCACCGAACTGCCGTCGCCTGCTGGTGATGTCCCTCATCAGCAGGACGGACGAGCGGCGCTACAGAGTGAGGCAACTAGACAGCTTTCTTCGCCACATAATACCCCGAGAAATCGAATCGAGCCAATTGAGCTGCGTGAAGTCGGCGATTACGTTGTCCGTCGCCTAGATACCCTGAACTCAATTGCACGCCGATCGCTTGCTCATTTCGGGCAGGACCGGCCGGATCGCAGTGCCGTGAGGTCTGAGGAGGCAAGGATCGTGGCTCTTAACGAGCGATGGTATCCGGAGCTGAGACAAAATCACAAATCTCTCGCGCCGGGAATGCTCCTGGTCATCCAGCAGGGGCAAGCACACTCGCCACTCAACCATGCTGCCGGAAGCCGCGCCAGCGCGGACCTGCTGCCTGCATTCGGACAGGAGAGAAACAATCCGTCTCTCACGCCGCTTGATGTGCGAACGAATGGCAGCTATGTGGTCAAGCCAGAGGATGACATGCTGTCGATCGCCCGTCGCTCTCTTCTGTTGAGAGGGCAAGCGACAGACGACAAGCAAAAGATCATGGAGGAGGCAGCCCGCATACTGTTCCTGAACTTCCATTATTATCCACAGGTCTGGACAGACGCCCGCACATTGCAAGCCGGAATGATTTTGGAGACGTTCGAGCCTGAACATGATCAAGGAGCTGCACCGAAGATCTGGAATGAGGTGCCGCCTGGCACGGCAGGTGTCGCCAGAGACGGCGATCACGTTGTCGTCGGTCCAGGCTCGCGAGGAATCTTGCGCCCCGGCTCAAAGGCCATCGTGGGACCCAGCGCTCAAGCATTTGTGTTCAAAGGCGCACAGGCCGAGGCTTTTCCCGGCTCTCTTGTGATTTCGGCAGGCGGAGAAGTGTTGACACACCCTGGAGCACAAGTGGTAAATCATCAAGGCGATGAATCTCTGCCAAGCCCAGAGACCGAAAAATGAGCGCTCCATCGCCCGACGAGGCAATGTGGAAGACACAGTTAGTGAAGTCGTTTGCTGTCAGGCAATAACCACCTGTGTTCATTCAGCAGAAGGGTTAGAGACATGACTCTCTCGCCGCCGCCACTCGCTTCATTCCTACTCCCTGCACCCCTTCATCCCTCCGTCACTTTCTCCATCTCTCCACCTCTCCATCTCCCTGCTCGAAGCGAGTATGTCCAGGCTTTCCGCAGACCATTGCCTGCTTCAAAGATATCGTGAAAGATTAGATTGTTCTCCCGGGCGGTTTCTCCCATTCCCCTGTGGTCCATTCAGATTTAATCTTATCCAGAATCAGGGATTGTGGACTTAGCAAGAATCTGGTGCGGACGGATGTCAGAGCGATTCGGCCTGGACAAAATCACTGAAAACCTAGCGGACTTCGGAAATGAGTTGGCACGCAGCGCGGTGGCTAGCCCGTGGAACGGGCTTGTCCAGCTGGCAGACAAGATTCCCGGGCTGAAACTGCCGGAAATGCATATGCACGGGGACGGCAGCAATGATTCGATGGGCGCTAAGGCTGGCACTATTGGCGGATTCGTCCTAGACTTCGCGCTTCTGTCTTTGGCCACCAGGGGTGCGTGCAAGCCGTTATTCAAGTCCGTCGGGCTGGCAGAGACAGGCGCTCTGGCTTCGGCTACAACTATGGCCCTGTCTGGCGGACTATACGGCGGTGTGTTCACGCCGACGGAAGGGCAACAAGATTTGCTGACTGCGCGGTTGAAACAAGCTGCTGTGCAGGCTGGAACCTTTGCCTCGATGAGTTTTGCCTCAGGCGTGCTTGGTGGCGGCTTTGAAGGCACTCTGTCCCGCCGTGTGTGGGTCAATGCTTTTGGTGGTGCTGCAGGTGGTGGTACCAACGCGATCCTGAATGAACGGCTGATCAACAACCGCTGGGCAACCGGCAGCGACATAACCAGGCAGGCAGGAACTTTCGCGTTGTTTGGCGCAGCCCTTGCGGGCGTAGATTGGGCACTGGGCAAGGGTTTCGATGCTACAAGTAAGACGGCAGGACCGGCCGAGAAATACCCACCGGGCATCACGCAAATGCTCACACCCTTCAAACGCCTCTCCGACCAGCCGATCCTCGGCCCACGAGAAGGAAAATTCGATTCGGCCGGTGCATTCAATCCAACAGCGACTAGGCTGCCAAATGGCGATATTGCCATTCTGTATAGAGCACAGGATAGCAAGGGTGTGTCAACCGTCGGCTATGCTCGTACCGGACCCGACGGAGTCAAGGTCATTGAGCGTAGTGAGCAGCCTGTGCTCGCTCCTCGGACTCCTAATGAGCGGCTAGGCATCGAAGACCCCAGGCTTACTGCCGATACCGCAAATCCGAACAAGTGGGATCTGACCGCAACCAAGTGGGATGGCCGCAACGCACAACTTGCAGACTGGACATCTCAAGACCTGAAGAACTGGCAGGAGCGCGGCATCATGATGCCGGCGAATCAGGGCTCATGGAACACCCAGTGGACCAAGTCAGGCTCCATCGTAACTGAGGAAGTAGGCGGCAGACTTGTGCCTGCCAATATTAATGGCAAATTCTGGATGTTTTACATGGGCAATCGCGCCGGCATTGATGAAATGGGGCTGGCGTCTTCAGTGGATGGAATCAAATGGCGGGATGCAACACCGGAACCGATTTTGCCGGCTCGTCAGGGGCAGTTTGACTCGAATGTGGTTGAACCTGGTCCGGCGGCGATAGTCACCAACGACGGTATCACTTTGATTTACAGCGGCGGCATGCCCTATGAAGGAAATAATGGCATGTTCAAGTATCAGACAGGTATTGCCATATTCAGCAAGGACGATCCAACCCGACTACTTTACCGCACGAGCAAGCCGATATTTTCGCCTGATACACCCTGGGAGAAGTTCAATTCTTCCACGACAGTGCATCAAGTCCCCAATGTTGTTTTCCCGCAGGGGATCGTCCCTGATGGACAGGGCGGTTATCTGATTTATTATGGGGCGGCTGATAGCTATGTGGGCGTCGCGCGCACTCTCTTCGCCCCCGTTAACCAGACGAACCTGATTGGCAACCATCTGCGCCAGGTTGCTGTGCAATCTCCAGCATCATTGAGGATGGATAAACATTGAAAGCGACATCGGGCAAGATCCTTGCCGCTGTGTCCGACAGTAGCAGGCCGGCGACTTTCATTATATCGCTCGCTCTGTTAATTCTGGGACGACGATTAGGGTTCTGTCGCTGAGAGAGGTCGATCCAGCGACGGTCTCTTTAGTGCTCCGACAGAACTTTCACGAAGAGCGGTGATACGTAATCGAGAATTTTCTTGTAGCTGGCGCCTCCGAAA
>JAHFBI010000180.1 GCA_023250095.1 Candidatus Melainabacteria bacterium | reverse complement strand
GAAAGAGCCGCCCAGCACCTGGAGCCCCTTGCTCCATTTACCATCATGTTGAAACATTCGCAAGATCTTCGAGCCGGTTTGAAAGCCGGTCAGCCAAGCCATCGGGACCTCAGCGATGTTTTCCTGCACAGTGGGCGTCCAGAAGTGGAGAAAGGCGAACTTGCAGGAATTTCGGTGACGGGAGCCGATCTAGAGAAAATCCTCAATTTCTCCGTCCTTGATCTCCCTCTTCCAAAGGGAGTGCAAAGAGGAGCAAACCTATCGGGCATCTCGGGCAAGCTGGCAGCTGCCCGAGACCTCTGGCTCGAGCCAGGACTCGGGGAAGTACATGATTATTCCGGCTATTTCCTCCAGACCGACGGGCTGAAATTCAAATTCGATCTATTGAGGCCGCCCGGACAGAAAGTAGTCGATATTCAAGTAAGATTGACGAGCGACCCGATGAGCCCTTATGTTCCTCTAGATAAATCGCAAACATATAATGTGCTCACACTTTTCAATCCAGTGCAACTGTGGGGGCGGCAGGGTGTTCTCGGCGAGGCAGTGCGCCTTTCCAGGGACCCTGGACACGCAGCGCTGAATTATCTAAATGCCCAGGAAATCAAGCTCTCGCAAGTCGATCTTCTCGCCGAACACCTCAGTGCTAAGAAGTTCGTGTCGCCTGAGCAATACGCCGAGCAAAACAGCGTAAACCTCACAGCCAGAAGCCTTCAGCCAGCCGTTCGCCCGCTTGTCCGCCCGCTTGCAGCTGTCGCTCTTGCTGAGTCGGCAGAAGCTCGCAAGTCCTCTCAAAAATAGCTGTTGCCAGGGAAGAGCGGGCATATACTACTTTGAGGCTCTTGCTGCCGGCAAAAATCCCTTGCCGGTTCGCCGGTTACGAACCTTCGATCGCCATCTTAGATAACCAATTGAGCTGCCCTCACGCGCCGCTTCTCCGGGAGATTGTCCACATTGCCAGCTGCCAGCAAGTCCACAGAAAACTTACAGGCGGTACTCAGCCAGAGGCTACCGCGGACTCTCTGGCAAAAAAGCCTCATAGTCATTGCGCTGCCGGTAATTCTCGACGTCCTTTTCATGGTAAGCCTGGGATTCCTCATCCATCTGGCTGATAATGACGTAAAGAGCGCCAGGGGACAGTTCGAGATTCTCAAATGTTGCCAGGACATCGAGGTCAACTACGGTGTGCTTCTGACTTTGCAGACCAGCTTTCTGCCAGGTAACTCTCACCCCCCCACTAAGGACGAAGCCAGAGGGTTGATCAATGATATCTCCGGTGATCTGGGCAGGTTACTCGAATTCAAGCCTGCCCGCGCCGAAGCTCTCGAGCGTATCGCCCAGTTGCAGCAAGAGTTGTGCTGCAACCCGGCTCTGAGCCGCCCCTGGGAAGTAGCTCGCCGCCCGGAGATAATACCGAGAGCCAGCAACTTTGCCATCGACCTGACAAACGAATTGCAGAGCCTGGCAGGAGCTGCAGAAGCGCGGTTGCATGAAAGGCTCGTCGACCAGAGGAAGCTGCGCGAGCAAATCGGACTGGTAATCATTTGTGGTGTTGCTTTCAATATTGCCCTTGCAATCAGCCTGGCTATCTTTTTTAGCAAGAGTATTACAAGCCGGATCAAAATACTTTCGGAAAACACTGAAAGACTCGCGCTCGGACAACCGCTGAATGAGCCGATGCAAGGCAAAGACGAAATAGCACTTCTCGATCGAGCTTTCCATGAAATGGCCTCCGCCCTGCATCGTACCCTGAACGAGCTTTCAGAAAGCCAGAAAAGCGTCGCCAGTGTCATCGAGAATATGCCGGTGGGATTGATCACAGCCGACCATGAGGCAGTGATCGAGTCGGCCAATCCAAGAGCTGCACGAATAACCGGCTATGAAGAGGGGCAGCTTGCCGGTATCCCATTGCAGAAGCTGATACCAGCTCTTGGACGCGCTGAAGACATTGAAACTCTCGAGCAAAGTCAAACTCACCGTCAAGAATTGAAAAGCTATTTCCTGATAACGAAAGAAGGCAAGAAAATCCCCATAGATCTCTCCATAACGGAATTGCCCACTTCAAAAGGCAGAGCCTTGCTGTCCTCCGTGCAAGATATCAGTCAGCGCAAAAAGATAGAGCAGCTAAAGCGGGAGTTTGTCACCATGGTCGGAGAGGATCTCAAAGCCCCTCTCGTTTCCGTAGAGGCAGCCCTGAAAGACCTATCGCAAGGCAGGCACGGACATCTGCTTACTTCGACGGCCTCAAATGTTGCCTCCACTCAAGACACTGTGTCCAGGTTGATCGCTCTCATCAACGATCTCCTCGATATCGAGAAACTGGATTCTGGCAAACTAAAAATGCAGATCCGCGACACGTCCATTCTGTCCGTGCTGGAGCGGAGCGTGTTATTCGTCGCACCTGTGGCCGCGCTCAAGGGAATAGCCGTCGATGTGCCTGACACTAAGTCCAGAGTCCTCGCCGACGAGGACCGGCTCGTGCAAGTGGTAGTGAACCTTCTGTCCAACGCCCTGAAATTTTCGCCTCCTCGCTCAAAGATCTCCATCAAGGTGATCGACTTGCCAGACAGCGTGCAAGTGCGAATTTCCGACTGCGGTCCCGGCGTCCCTGAGGGCTATGCCGAAAGGATTTTCGATCGCTTCCAGCAGGCCGACCTCCCGGCAGGGGACTGCCGCCAGGGCTCGGGGCTGGGACTGACAATCTGCCGTTCCATCGTCGAGGAGCTTCAAGGCTCAATCGGTGTCGACAGCGAAACTTCCAGCGGCAGCACCTTCTGGTTTGCCATCCCGAGCAGCCACCCGTCAGGGGAAACCGCGCCTTGCGAGCATGCCACATCAAAGGGAGCAAGAACAGGAAATTGTCATTGACGTTATTTGGCAAAGGTCTTGTCGTCATCGGCTTGCCTCTCATCTTCGAGGTGATCTTCGTTCTCATCTTGAGCTTCTTATTAAAGCAAGCAGCGCTGGACGCCACTCTGGTGGAGCATCGTTACCAGGCACTCAAGGGTTGCCAGAAGATCGCTGCCAGCTGGATGCTTCTGGAGAGCCTGGCCGAAAAATATTTCCTCTCGGGAGACAGACGCTACCTGGATATTACAAATGCTCCTCTCACCGACATCAAAGCTGAGTTTAACAGAATGTTCTCAGAAAACAGCGAGCCGTGGGATACGAACCATCTGACCGCCTTGCGCGACCTGCTCAAGCTCCAGGTCAAAGACCTGTCCACCTGGAAAGCGGAAAGCCGCTATGAAAGTGTCGCGAGAACCAGGCAGACAGGCACGCTGGTCTTGATCGAGCTGAGATCTCTGTCAACGGACGCCGAACGGATGCTCAACGCCAGGACATTACACCAGAGCCGCTTGCGCGAGAGCACGGGAATTCTCATTGCCCTGGCGCTGTCTTTCAACTTCCTTCTGGCTGTCGCTCTGGCTGTTTTCTTCAGCAAGAGCATCACATCGAGAGTAAATATTCTCTCCGACAACACGCAGCGTCTTTCCAGGGGCAGTCCACTCAATGCCCCTGTGAAGGGCGCCGATGAAATTTCCGTTCTCGACCGGGCCTTCCACGGCATGGCCGCCGCTCTGGAGAAAGCTGCAGGCGACCTGGCAGGCAGCGAACAGCGCATGCGCACTATCATTGCCACCATGCCAGTCGGGCTGATCACAATAGGGGCTAGCGGACAGATCGAAGCGGCCAATCCCATGGCACAAAAAATCTTCGGCTATTCAGGCTCAGAGTTGATCGGAGCGGCACTCAGCAAAGTGATCCCATCCTTGTCCCCGGAAATATTGAGCACGACTGTCGAGAAGCAGAAAGGGGCAGCTCAGGAGCCGGACAGTTTCGACGGACTGAGAAAAGACGGAGTGAAGTTTTCAGTCGATGTTTCGACGAGCGAATTTGCCACGGACAACCGGCGGTTGGTCCTGGCCGGCATACAGGACATCAGCCTCAGGCGCCGGATCGAACAGTTGAAACAAGAATTCCTGTCCATGGTCTCTCATGACCTGCGGACACCGCTTACTTCGGTGGAGTTGACTTTGAACATGCTCCGCCAGGGCGTTTACGGACACATATCAGAGAGCGGTTTGAAGAGCCTGGCAGATTCTCAGAGCAATATCCACCGCCTCATCTCGCTTGTGAACGACCTTCTGGACCTGGAGAAGATGGACTCAGGCAAACTGACAATGGACTTCGACTATGCAAGAGTCTCTCACCTCATCGAGCGAAGTGTCGAATCCATACGTCCTCAAGCCGAGCAAAAGAACATCTCCATAGTCACGCCGCAAACAAGACTGGCGATAGCAGCCGATGAAGACCGGCTCGTGCAAGTTCTCTCCAACCTTCTCGCCAACGCCATCTCGTATTGCCCCCCTGACTCCGTCGTGCAAATAGACCTGCAAAAGGAGGATAGCTCTATAGAGCTATCGGTTTCCGACAGCGGCATTGCCGTAGGAGAAGCTTTCAGCCAGGCCGTCTTCGAGCGTTTCCAGGCCGGCAATCAGACAGAATGCCCGCGCCGCCAGGGCGCAGGCGTCGCCCTGACAATCTGTCGGGCCATAATCGAAGCCCATGGCGGCACCATAGGTGTTCGAGCAAGCCAGCCCCAGGGCAACACTTTCTTTTTCCGGCTTCCGATCGCACAGGATGAAGATGGTGATGGTCAAGTATAATTTGAGCTCCGGAGTTTTCGAAAACAGGTTGCTTGGAAACCAGCGTCTGCAAGGGCGTTCCTAAAGTGGCAGCGCAAACCTGATTCATCTTGTCCCAGTCAGCCGTTTTTCCAGGTGGGCATGTCTAAAATTCTCATAGTCGAAGACGATCCCGAACTCAGAGGCAGAATTCGCGACTGGCTCGTCTTCGAACATTATCAAGTCGAAGAGACCGACAACGGGGCACGGGCCCTTGAAATCCTGCGCATTGCCCAGTTCGACGTCGTTGTTCTCGACTGGATGTTGCCGGGGTTGACAGGCATTGAAGTCTGCCAGCAATACCGCCGGACCGGCGGCTGTGCCCCTGTTCTCATGTTAACCGGGCGCAAAGAAATCACCGAAAAGGAAAGAGGCTACGCTGCCGGCGCTGACGATTATCTCACCAAGCCCTTCGACACGCGCGAGCTGTCGCTGCGGGTGCGAGCCTTGTTGCGCAGAACCCCGACGTTCGCCGGTGATGTCCTCACGGCCGGCGCTCTCAGCCTCGATCCCGTCAGCCACCGCGTCACGAGAGCCGGCACAGAAATTCACTTGCAGCCTCTGGAGTTTGCCCTGCTCGAATATCTGATGCGCCATCCACGGCACGTGCTCAGCGCCGACGCTCTTCTCAATTCCGTCTGGGCCACCGAATCAGAAGCTTCGGTCGACACGCTCCGGACATACATCAAGACTCTACGCAAGAAAATCGATGTCGAGGGAGAGCCTTCCGGAATCCGTACAGTGCACGGCTTCGGTTACAAGTTCGAGCCAGATTAGAACTGCCTTTCATGGCTACTGGAACGAAGAGTCCAGCTTTTGCTTGACGATGGGGAATTGATACTGCCGCACAAAGGTCATCTTCCCGCCGGTCAGCGCTCCCTGCTCGATGTACTGCCCCAGGCAATCAACCGATGCCGGCAGTTTCACATCCACTTTCACGTTCACCACCACAAATGGATTGCCGGCAGTTCCAGAACCGGGTGCTGGCACTGGCTGACCGAAAGGGGCGCCGCCGTAGTCCTGATAAACAAAATCCGGAGAAACGGTGTTGGTCAGCTGCGGCTGAGTGATATAAGTGCCGTCCGTCTTATGGCTGACCAGAGCCGCCTTGGCTGCATTTAGAGCCGATGCGGCATCCGACTGCCCGGCGGCGGCTCGCGCCGCGTCACGGGCTGCCCGGTCCACCACCTGATTGCCCAGCATCATCACTCCCACGTCCAGGCACATGCAGACCATGACTACAAGAGCGAAGCAACTGATGGCAAGCTCGAGAGAGCCCATTCCTCTTTCACGCGATCGCCGTGTTTCCACATTTTTGATCGATTTCTCTTTAAGCATGACTTACACCCTAGCTCCTTCCGAGTTGTACGAGTTGCCTGGCTATGTTCTCGAACACATAACGCAGGTTGGCGGTATTCGTCACAAGAAAGAATTTCCCGCCATTTCCGGCATGAGCAGCAATCCCGTCGGCTCCGGGTGTGTAGCTGCCCGGCAGTCCCGTGATCGGGTCGGTGTAAGAGATCGTCTTGCCGGCACCCTCGTTGAGGAGATTACACTCTCCAGGAATGATGCTGGAGTTCTGCGCCATCCCGATTGTGTAGGCGGCGATGCCTTCGGTGCGACAATTGTCAGCAGTGGTCATGATGGAGGCGTTCGACGGGCCGCAGGTACGTTGCCCATCGGTGAACAAGACCACGAATTTCTTGGCATCATTTCGTGACAGACCGGAGCCTTTCTTCAGCTCGTTATAAGACTCCTGAAGAGCGTCGCCGACATCAGTACAGCCATTGGCCAGAGTCTGGGGAATGTCTGCCATGACCTGGGCGTAATTGCTTGAGCCATTGTTCAATTTCGTGCCGACGAAAGGATAGCTGCCAACACCGCCTGCCGGATAGAGGGACGAGACATTGTCACCGCCTGTGGTGTTGGCCCCTGTGGAGACGCCGCTGCCGAAACTGAGGAAAGCAAAATGCGCATTTGTGTTGTTATTCATTATCTGAAAGAAAGATGTGGCAGCTTGCTGTGCCGCACCGATGGGCATACAGTGGGCTCTGGCGGCAGTCATATAAGCAGCCTGATAGCCTGGCAGCGGAGCAATTGTCGGGTCCGGCAGACTGACTTTCGCCTTGCTGTTCGTGTAGACAACATTGTCCTCGAGATTACCGCGAGCAGCTTCCACGAGAGTGGCAACATCCGGGAAACGATATGGTCCGATTGTGGTGCCAGCAAAGATCTTGTTGCCGTCGATGTTCACAACCACGTCAGTATAGGTTTGCGCCGTGCCTAGGCCGGCAGGCCCTGGCGGCCAGTTGCCGGGCGGTGTGCCGACATCAGCTCCGGCAGAGCGCAGCCCGGGGCTAAATGTCACAGGAAAAGTACCGACCCAGGAGGACTGGTCGACATTCTGTGGCGGCGTGCCGTTCCAGTCCATACCGGTGACGCTCCAGCATTGAATAATGTCCCACATGCGTCCCTCGGCAATCGGCCCGGCAGGAGATCCGCCGGTAGTACTGGCTTTGCGATATTCTATCGAACCGAGTCCGGCGCCATTCGCGTTCTGAGCCAGTCCAGCGTTATACATGCGCTTGACACAAGTGACTGGAGTCTGGTCGTCAATCGAGCCGGACACGTCAAAGAGCATGACGACATCAAGCGATGGCACCCGGCTGCTGGCTTCCGAGCGGATAGGCGTGTTGTCGATGCCGAGAAACTGGCCAAACACTGGCTGCAAACCGAAAGCAGCCACGCAGTGCACGATCCGCCCTTTGGGATCGGCCAGGTTCGGTACCGGCTGCCCGACAGGAGTGGAGTTGGGATCGAGAAATTCGACGAAAAGTGCCGAGCCTTCCGATGCTGGACCGTAAGTTGAAAAATTGGCGGCAGTCATGGATGAAAAGTCAGCTCCGGCAAGCGTTGTGCCAACAATGCTGTTTGCGACAAAAGATTGCTGAGCAGCTGCAATGGCGTTGTTGTGCGCCGTTGTCGTATCGGTAGAATCCGAGCTTGCCAGAGCGGCCGCCCCGGCCAAGGCTGCCGCTTCGCAGGCCGAACGCAACTCGTCTCTGGCGGCATTAGCGCGAGTAGCCTCGAAGGCAAAGAGCCCGAGCGACGTCAGAAAAATGAAGCCAATGATGAAGACCATCAAGGTCACCATCATTGCCCCTCTATTCTTTCTCGAATTCATCTTTTTCATGGCCTGTTCTTCCTGATAGGGGTGGAGCATTGAGCGGGCAGCTAAGACATGTATGAGGGCGGGTAAGGCTCTGCTGGCTAAAGGTATAATTTATTGATTCATGCCTGCAGGGTTCTCCGTGAGTTCCTGGGCGGCAATATCGACATGCATCGGACCGCATATGCCTGGGACCATCTGGCATACACCGCCAAAATTGATCAAAGGTTCGACATCGGCGCTCACCTGGCACTCGATGGTGTAAATGCTCGTCTGGGCGGCAGGAGCAGCCAGCTTCGTGTCCCAGGGATAGTCTGTGACGGTTTGCGTGGCGATGTCAGTCGACTTGATGCGCGTGCGGATGCTGGTATTGCTGATGCCCGTATATTTCGATAATGTGTCGGCAATAGCGGTCGGACCCAGATTCATTACTGAATTGGTCCCGCTGGCTACCGTAAAAGTGGTAGCCGGAGCGGCAGCTTGCAGCCCGTCATGTACCGCCTGAAGCACCAGACAGTAACGCAAGCCAGCGGTCACCAGATTGATCAGGGGAAAGAGAAGGCAGAGAAAGATCACGACAATGACAGCCACATACTCGGCAATAAAAGAGCCGGATCGGCGATCTCTCATGAGCAAATACCCCCTTGGTAAATCGGCGCAAAACAACCCCTCAGCCTGCCTTCTGGGGTCGGCCGGGTGCGGCTTCCATATGTAAATGAGTTTAAAGAGAACTTATGAGTATTTGGTGAGTGTTGAAAAAGCCTGGACAGACGGGCGCCAGCGACCATCTCCCGTGAGAAGGGCAAAGAATCGTCGAGCCTGTGGCATCTATATAGAAGAATCGTACCGAATCAATTAAAAGAGCAAGAAGCGCTTTTTCTTGATGGCAATCTGCTTGCCCTCGGCGGCAGCCGGCTTGCCTTCGGCAGCTCTTTGCTCGGCCAGCGCAGCCTTAGCAACTTGTTGATCTTTTTCTTTCTGCAGTTTTTCCTTGGCTAATGTCCGGGCTATCCTGTCGAGTTTACGAGCTTCCCATTTCGCTTCGGTCTGCTCAATCTGGTCGGCGTCATGGTGCCAGATCAACCGCCATTCCACAAGACATTCAGACAGCAGCTTCTCATCGACCTGACCTTGCTTGGCATAGAAGCGCTTGGTGAGAGCGCGCGCCAGGATCAAGTGTGTCTGCGGATCAGCGGGATCGAGTTGGACAGCCTTCTTCGCTTTGACGATCGCCTCCTCGTACCGGCGCAGCTGTACCAGCCGTTCGACTTCGAAACGCAGTTCGGAAGCTTCGGTCATATTACCGCCCACCCCAGTGCCATAAAAGGTGCTGTTGGGCGCATCCAGAGAATAAGTCCTGCCGCCGTCGCCGATGTGCGGAGATACAGGATCCGCCTGGCTTGCCCCGGGCAGCAAGAACTGCACCAGTGTCAGCGCCGCCGCGGCATGAATCGTCAATTTTCGGTTCATTTTTGCTCCTCGGGCTTGGCGCCAGTCTCATCGACGGTCTCTTTTACTTCGGCGGCATCGACAATGTCTTTGCCTTCCTGATGTTTGAATTCAGATTGAAGTTGAGCAATTTCGGCATCGAGATCATCAAGATGCTTCTCGATGCGCTGGATCAAATTGAGCTCATTGGAAATCTCGTCGCAAACTACCTTCCCATCGAGAGTCTTGTCTTTGCAATAAATGGCATAAGTCTTGACGCCGATTGTCTTGAGATGCCTTTCTTTCTCGCCTTTCTGTGTAGCGATTTCCACTTTCAACTTGGCGATGCGGGCGGCAAGGCTCATTTGCTGAGCGGCTTGCTTTGTATTGGCTTTAACTTTGGAGAAGATATTATCTAAGGGTGAAGGGGCCATTTGCTTTCCTCATTAACGGAGAAACGGGGCATCCACGGGCGGACTCAGGCAGAAGCGTTCATGAATATGTTGTACGGCCTCCAGACTGAAGGACTCGGGAACCAGGGCAGTGACCCTGATATCACCCCTGGTTAGCATCTGGACAGGGATGGAATTGGCGCACAGCGTATCCAGTATATCCGCCACTACTTCTTGCCGGCTGCTCAGTCCGCCGCCGACCACTGA
>JAHFBI010000457.1 GCA_023250095.1 Candidatus Melainabacteria bacterium | reverse complement strand
TTGCGCTTCTGGCTGACTACTACTTTCGCATCCCCGCTACATCCGATCTCCCGCCTCTTGCTCTTTCGGCATTTTCCGCAACAGTCGCCTGTTTGCCGGTCTTCTTCGGCGGCATGATCTTCTCCATACTCCTTAGCCGATCGAAAAATTATGTCTTGCTCCTGGCAGCCAATGTTCTTGGCGTAGCGCTGGGGGGGCTTATGGAGAACCTCTGCATGTTCTCCGGCATAAAGAGTCTCACTCTGCTGGCCCTGTCGCTCTATGCTCTTTCCTGCCTGCCCCTGGCTGTGGCACATGTGACGGACAGATCCCGAGTTGCCCGCCGCCGGCAATGAAGAGTTCCGCTGAAAGTTTGCTCTCAGGTTTCGAGAATCAAGCTTTTGTCTGCCGGCAATGCCTGGGCTTCCTGTTAGCAAGGCAAACAAGACTGGCAAGACTTACAGCAGCCAGCCTGAGTAAAGCCCAAACAATGTCCTGGTATTCCCTTGATGAGCGTGATCTGCCCCGACATTTCGGCAGCTCAAGGAAGATTGCTCACAACAAACTCATCGCCTTCTTTCGTCCCACTTTCTGCTATCGCGCCTCCGGGCAGCTCAAGACAACTCCTGGCTGCAGGATAATACCTCGATATCTGTCCGGGACAGATGCCTTCGACTAGCCCGACTACTCGAAAATCCTTGTCGAAAAAAACAGCGTCGATAGCATAAGCCATGCCGAACATATGGATTGACTGACAAGGATCTATGAGCAGCCCTTCACCAGCTCTCAAAGGCGGAGCGAATAGAAGCCCGCGCAAACGACTGAGAAAGCTCGTAGCTTGCCGCACATGGGCAGCCAGGACGGTCTGCCGCGTCTTATTGAAGAACTGCTTATCCTTAGTGTCCGGTGCCAAAGACAGGTCCCAGAGCTTGCATAATCGTGATCACGGCTGGTCCAAGCATTGGACAGAGGATGAGAGGCATGATGAAGATCATGATCACAGGCACCATTTTGACTGGTGTCTTGGAAGCCTCTTCTTCTTTCTTTCTCTTGATCTTGTCGCGCAAAGCTTCTGATTGCTGCCTGAGCGGATAGCTGATATCAGAGCCCTTGGCCTCGGCGGCAATCAAAGAAGAGGCAATGGCAGTAAGCTCTTCCACACCGCAACGCTCACCCATGTCTTTGAGCGCATTACCGACAGACTTGGCAAAAATTTTCACGTCTTGAATGAGCTGTTTGAACTCGGCAGAAAGATAGGGGCAAGATTCTTCCACTTCTTTGCTGACCTTATCGATGCACATGAGCAGACCAAGACCGGCTTGCGCGCAGACGATAAGAAGATCGATGACCGTGGGCAATTCCCTGATGATCTGAGCCTGGCGCTTCTTCACCCTTCCAGCCAGAAAAAAGTTCGGCATAATCCAGGCTACAAGTGCCGCAGGCACGATGAGCAAAAGAGTCATTGGATTTCCAGCAGACCCTAGAAGCATGACGACGCCGATGGCGCCGACGACAAGCACTTTCATTCCGATATATGTAGCCAGGTGTTGCGGCGTGCGGTAATTGGCATGCAACAAAAGCGTGCTTGTGCGATTGTCGACAAGACCTGGAAAAACACCTAAGGCAAACTCGCCGGCAAATTTGCATGCGCTAAGAATCGCCGAGTCTTTGGGCGCGTCCATGGCGCTGAGATCTTCTTTCTTGCGTGGACGGACTCGCACGCCATACGCATCGTAGTGCTCTTTATAAGCTGGCAGGTAGAGAATGGCCCCCACCATGATGATCGTAATGAAAGTCAGGAGCCCCGCAATAGGAGTCATTGTCTTAAGTTAAACCTCAAATGTACACAGTTTCATCAGAATGTAGAAGCCGACAGCCTCCCAGAGCATAAAACCCAGGAACACCAGCCTGGCAATGGGGTGATTCAAAAAAGGCGTAATATAGCCCGGAGCCATGGCATAGGTCATGCCGGTGATGAAATAAGGCAGGCAACCGATGAACAAGGCTGTCGCCTTACCTTGAGCCGTCAAGCTATCAAGGAAGTCACGCAACCTGAACCGCTCGCGGATAGCCTCTGCAATAGTGGCCACCACATCAGCCAGGTTGGCACCAACGTCCTGACTGATAAAAATTGCCTGCGTGAGCAATTTGAAGTCCGGCGTGCGAATCCTCGTGGCCATCTCAGCCATGACGTCCCGGAAAGGTTTTCCCAACTGCAGCGAAACAAGAGATCTCTTGAACTCAGCCCGGATCGGCTCCGGGGCAGTCTCGGCCAAAAGCTTGAAACACTCGACCACAGGTGATCCAGCTTTTAGAGAACTGACCATAGACTCCAGCACTTGAGGGAGTTGCGCCGTCATCTTCGCCTGGCGTCGCTTGGCCATGTGCTTGAGATAAGTGACAAAGCCGAAGGAGCCAAGTGCCGGTCCGAACAAAATGCAAAGGATCAAGAGCTCAGGCGCTTTGAAATAGGCCAGAATCCCCATGACCACAGGCGTCAGAATAGCCGACAGTATCCAGTTGAGTTTCATCTGGTCGTATTTGGATTCCATGCCGGACTGCGAGAGCAAGCGTCCGAGGAAGTCCGTCTTTTCCTTCAGAAAGATGTCCTCGGAAACCTCCATCTTGGCGGCTTCTTTCTCCTCCATTTTTTTGGAGTGTCTGCCGAGTCGGTGCAATTCCTCGGTCCACTGCCTGCGCCCGGCAATCCAGGCTACAAACAACACGCCGATGAAACCGTACCCGGCGAAGATGTACCACATCGTCATGTTAGG
>JAHFBI010000179.1 GCA_023250095.1 Candidatus Melainabacteria bacterium | reverse complement strand
AGATTGCCGTTTTCAACAAAGGGCTCGCAATAGGGTGACAGGGCAAGAACGGCCTTTATGCCAGGCAATTTCCAGCTGGGCCAGGCACCGCCAAGGCCCAGGACAGTATAGCCCCCCAGAGAATGTCCACAAAGGGCAACCTTGCTCCAGTCGATTTGATTTGCCCAGGCAGGATCCTTTTGCAGCGCCTGGATCAATCCGGCGATGTCCTGCCCCCTATCTTTAAAAGTACTGTCATTCCACTGCGATGCCTTCCGGAAATTAATTTCAGGCATCCCCATCCCGCAACCTAGTCCGATGGCATCTTTGTGGTTCGGCGCAAGAACAAGGTAGCCTGCCTGAGCCAGGGCAGTCATAATAAAAACGCTTTGCGTGTTGCGCCCATGATAGCCATGCGAGAAGATGACCAGAGGAGCAGGTTTCCCAGTATCTGGCGGACTCCAGACTGCTACCTGCAAACCGGCCACAGTACAAATTTGAGCGCCGGAAGCCTTCTGCCCGGTGTGTTGTCCCAGCCTGGACTGCAGCCGCTTTCTCAGGAGTCCTTGCCCGAGTCCTGGCAAGGAGTGAAACTGCCAGGCAACTATCAGAGCAAGGACGATCGTCCGTTTCCAGCTGTCTGTTAAAAGGAGTTTGTCAGACATGTTGTCCCTTTCCATCAATCCACAGTCAATCTTTCTTAGATCAGCCAATCAATCGACCCGTCAATCAGTCGGTCACTTGTCCTCTCATTAAGCTTTTATTCAGTCAGTCAGCCATTCGTCAGGTTGCTAAGTCATTCATTCGGCATTTATTATTCCATCAATGCCAGCATTTAGTATTTCGTCCAGGTCGGTATTGATTCAGGCGTTTATTCACCCAATTGTTTATTTGATCATGGGCTCCGGAAAGACCTGTTAAACAAGAGCTTCCCTGCCTTAGCTTGTCTCTTTGCGCAGACTTAAGAAGAGAAGCAAGGTCAAGAGCCCTGCGATAGCACAAAAGAAAGTAGAAAGGAGAGGCGATGTCCCCCAGGCAGGACCCGGAGTGAGTGCCTTAGCTCCTGCTGCTTCTGGCGCAAACTCGGCTTTCGGTTGAGACAAAGGTTCGCCAGTATCGCAGATAGCTTTCTCTTTCTGGCGAAAGACTGCCAGGCTGCCTTCTTCTTCGTGGGACTGTTTGAAGGACTGCTCCTCAGGCGCGGCGCAAGGTCCAGGAAGTGCCCCGCCTTGTCCACCCAGAGTAAAAGCTGGCTCATTGTAAGACCGGTTATCCCTTCTGTCTGATGTCTGCATCCTGCTTGCCAATTCAGACATAGAACTGGGTGCTGCCGCAGGCTTCCGGCAGCATTTCTCAGCCATGAAGGCATCACTGTCGCTTCTTTCAGAGCCGGTTGTGCTGAAAGAATTGAGATTGTTCAGTTGAGATGTAACCTTATCGAATTCACCCTGTACAAGTTCGCGCGGGTTGGCCAGGTGATCGAAAATATCTTTTTCTTTCTGGTCCGGCAGCTTCAAATTGCAGGCGAGCTGAGGGATTGTTTCGGTCACGATGGCGCTGGAGACAGGACTCACCAGATGATATTGCTCGGCCAGTCTATAGGCCTCGTCGACCTGAGCGACACTGGATGACTGAAGATCTTTTAGCAGTTGCTGGTAAGCATATAGCTGGGCAAGGCTTGAGCTGGACGGAGCGGCTGTCGGTGGTATGTCGGAAGCTTGCCATGCCGGGTAAAAACTAAATTCGGCACCCTTTTGCTCCCGAGCCTGCCAGGAGTCTTTCAGCAAAGTGAAATCGCTCAAGATTGAGCCCATTTTGCAAACACGGACAAGCGCCGAGCCGGCATCAATGCCGTTTAGAAGCTCGTTGGGTCCGGCAACAACTTGCATGTCATAGAGCAAAGGCTGACAATGTGCCTGACTCAGCAACCTGTTAATCAGATCCTTGTAGCTGTCGTCAGTCGGTTGTGCCGCATGAATCCACAAGACAGCGGCACCAGGTTCGCCAGAGGCAGCGGCAAGCGCGGACAGGAGTGCCGGTCGGTCGTCCTGTCCGCCTTCTACTTGGAATTTCTCCAACGTCTCAACGGATCTCTGCCAGCTGGCAGTACCTGGCGTGGTCGCCTCCTTACACAGCGCCATAGTCTCGTCGCTCACCAGGGTGAGTGTGACCGACAGGGAGGAAGGAAGCGTCTTGAGAGCAGCCACCACATCTTTCAGGCAGTGCTGCATTGCGATCGACCCATCAATGACTATCAGAAGTTTCTTCGGACGAGCAAGGTGTTGAGGCGTTATCTGGCGCTCAATGAGCGCACCGTCTCCGACAAAGGAGTCGCGGCAAAAGACGGTGTGACAGTCCTTGTTGCGCTCGGCATATATGACTGCGCTGAGGCGGGCGACTTGCGCCGTGTCAAGTTTGCCTGCTAGCTGAAACATCGGGCGGCTCGCAGGCGACGTTGTATCAGGTCTCAGGGACACAGTCATATCCTGTACAGCAACCGGGCCTCCAGATGGGGAGCATGACACGGCTGGCTCCCCGTCGGTCAAAGCAGAAACAGTACGCGGGACCTTATTGTCTGTATAGAGTGCTCCAGCATCTGGGGCTGACACGGGCACCATATCCGGACCCGCCACCGGTGAGTCGGCGGACGGTCCGGCAATACCTTTCTGGAAGGAGGCAGCGACAGGCGTGCCGTTTGTGGCTTCTGAGGTCTTTGTCTGGGGCAAACCAGCGGCGCGCGAAGCAGCAAGCTCTGTGCCTGGTGCCCAGAGCCGCTGTGGAGACAGCATTTCGACAAAATTTGGCACCTCGGCCTGGAAGTTTCGCTCCTCAAATGTTGGCAAGAGCAAGGCAGTGTTGCCCGCCTCCTCAAGGGAAAGCGGGCAGACCATGGAAAGCTTTACTTGGATGGCGCTGCCTGGACGCACGGGGAAGCACTGGACAAGGACTCGATCTTGCCCGCAGGTGCTCACGAGAAGCGGATCTTTGCGCTGCGCGACGTTTTGCCGGTAGACGGTGCGCGCTGTGCTGCGCGTCATGATAACGGCATCATGCTCCACATTATCTACCGTCAGTGTGGCTCTGGTCACCACCGCGCCCGGCGGCAGAAGGATTTTTGCCCGGGCTTCGCGGTCATACTTGGAAGAATTGGCAAATGAAATCGACCAGTCGAGATTGGACAGGAGAGCATCCGGCTCGAGTGTGCCGCGCAGCTTTGACTGGGAGACAGACAAACCGCGGGCAACTCCGCTGACTGCCTCTCCTGCAATGTCGGCGTCGAGGTCAAACTCGTCTTCGACCCCAGCGTTGAGCCCGGCAGGATCATCGATGAGCCCGGCATGCTGTATGGTGGCACGAGCAGCCTCCGGAATTGGAACGGAGTTGAACGGTTTGCCTGTGACCCGGTAGAAAATGGCTCGCGCGTCATTGATGTTGAGGGGATGACTGCATTCATAAAGGGTGCCAAGGACATCGGTGGCACGCCCCGAGCGCTCATAACAAGCTCTCAGCATTACCTCCCGGTTGCCATAGTGGCGCAACCACTGCACACCCTGCCTGGCTGTGCCAGGGCTAGCTGCCAGATTGAGATTGATACGCGTGAGCGTGGACGGCAACTCAACTGCTACAACCATCACCAGAATGATCAGGTGCCCGATATGCTCGACCTGGTGCGGATCAAAATAAGTCGCTTTTCTGGACGCCAGAGAGCAAACTGTCTTGCCGGTCAGCCAGGAGCACGGTAAAGAAAGGAGCGGCGACAATCCAAGCAATCCGAATCCGAGAGCCAGGACAAACAGGCAGGATAGACCGGTGAGAGGCAAAAACATCAACGTATACAGGCAGCCGATGCCCAGGGCCATGCCGCTGATCAGTGCCATGAAGGCATAGTGCCTGGAGAGATCCATCCTGCTGGAAAGCCACGCCAGGTAATTGCTGAGTGGAATGAGTAAGAACAGAACAATGTGATTGGTCGAAGGGAAAGGATCGAAAAAATGTTTGGCGCAAAAATGGAAATTGCACTCGAAGATAACTGCGGCCAGCGGCAGAACTACACCAAAGAAGAAAAAGAGCATGCCGTGGCTTTTCCGTGGAGCATGCATGGCACCGCCTGCCTTTGGCGTCGTGCCTAGTTGTTTGATCCCGGGCTCGCTCATGCCCTGCCTCCATAGAGTGCTCTGTTGCCCACCTAGCGGGGGCGCCGCATTGCTGTCCTGAAGCTACCCCGGTCCTGCTCACCTGTCTGTACCATGTGGAAGCCTGGGGCTCCCCTGTCGAACTCTCCTGTATGTACCGCGTGCCTGCCCGGGGCTCCTCCTCAGGAGCGTCCATACTCCAGGCTTGGGCTGTGTAGCACGTGGACCCTGTCCCGGGAGCACGGAGATCCTGAGTCTTATTCCATGCTAGCCGAGAATCCAAACCGGGGTTACCGGAATTTCCCTGATCCGGAGATTCCCTGTTCCCAGAACCTGCCATGCCATCTAGAATGAATTATGAGTTTGATAAGCCAGAGGATGGAACATGTTTGAGATTGTAGGTGGAATCATTGTCCTGAGTATCATGATTCTGCTCTCCGGGGTGAAAGTCGTCAGAGAATACGACCGGCTCGTGGTTTTCCGCTTCGGTAAACTCTTGGGCAGCCGGGAGGCAGGGGTGCACCTCGTGTTGCCCGTCGTCGAGCGCGCTCAGACGATCGACACGCGCCTCACCACTCTGCCGCTTTCAATGATCGAGGAACTCACGCTGGACAATATTTCAGTGAGGGTTTCGGCACTCTGTCTCTTCCAGGTTGTGGACGCGGCTAAGGCCATCACAAAGGTCGACAATCCGGCAAAGGCGACAGGAGAGGTTGCGCAAACTTCATTGCGAAGAGTTATCGGTCAGCATGACCTGCGTCACTTGCTTTCTGATCGACGCCGGGTGGACTTCGAGCTCAAATCCATCCTCGACAAGCAAACAAGAGCCTGGGGAGTACGTATTCATTCCATTGAGATCAAAGAGGTGAAAATTCCTCGTGACATGAAGAAGGCTCTGGCTCGCGCCAGGCGGTATGAAACAGGCAACGGTCACGAGTCGGCTCGTTTGAAGATAGGACTCGGTAGCCAGGACGCGGTCGCTGGCTATCTGTCGTAGGAGTTGAGACTGAAGGGAGGCTCCAGAGGCAGGTGTTGAGGTAGCCGACTGCGAAAAGAGTCTTATTTCAATGAATCTTCGAATTCTTTCTTTGTCCCTGTGCCTTCTTCCCGTGTTAGGGGGGCTAAGTCAGGCTGGCAATGCGGAGTCCGGCAAGAAGCGGACGGAGAAGCCGGCGCTCATGTTAAAGGCTGCGCTTGAGACAAGAGAGTTTCGTGCCGGCGATGAGATCAAGACGGATCTTGAGATTGTGAATGTATCTGGCAAGCCGATTACTCTTAAATTCATGAAGCCGTGGACCGTTGTTCCGGAAGTATGGGAGAGCGCCACCGGGAAGAGATTATCGAATGCGCCGTCTTATGTTCTCGATCAGATAGTGGTGCCTACAGAGGTGACACTGCCTCCACAGGGGACTTTACCCCTCTGGACTATGCCCGTTTTTTTGCAGACGAACAGCAAAAGCGAGGCTCCTGGGACAGCCCACCAGCGTAGTTTTTGGATTACCACGCCCGGCAAATATCAACTCCGTCACACTGTCTTGTTGAAAGACTGTTTGCCTGGCAAAAGCGGCGAGCTCTTTGCAAACAAGCTTGAAATCACCATTCTCTCGCCGGAGCCTGCTTCCGCGAGCCGGGGGCCCTCGGCCCAAAAAACTGATTCGAAGTAGTTGCGTTTCTCAGGGCTCAGCGTGGCATGTCAGGGCGTTGATTGCTCGGACTACTGCTATCAGGGGGCTGCTGGAGGCGGATCAGAGCCATCCGTGACGTGTTGGTCGGGCCATAGTGAACAAGAACTGAGCTGTCATCCTTGACGAGATCCCCCAACCCGGCATCAAATACGGCATCAGGGTTGGTTCCTATTGTCCATGATATGCGCTGTGTGTTCTTATCGAGCGCGCCATAAATCTCAGCTTTCTCATTGGTCAGCTGATTGTAGTAATTCCCTTTGACGATGCCACTGCTGTTGATGGCAAGCTGCAGGATCATATTAGAGTCAGTCTGTCCTGGCTCCGCCAGGGCAAAAACGCCCAGGGGCTGCCATTGCTGGCTCTGGTCCGGGGAACTCCCCGATAAATCAGGCTGAGCCTGGGTCTGGGAAGAGGACAGCGCCGTCTGAGCAAGCTGCTGAGCCTGCTGGTAGTATTCTTGAGAGCTGCCGCCGGGTCGTCCGTTGACATAGACATTGTCTCCGTCATAGACCACCGTGCTGGAAGAAGCCGGTTCGCTGCCGCCTGAGGCGCCGAGGCTCGCCATGCCCAGAAACCCGCCCAGCGTCGCAAGTCCGGCGCAGGTCCAGGCCGTGGCAGTCGACCAGCCGGGCGCATACCAGCTGCACGGGTAGCCGAAGCCGTAGCCATACGGGTGATAGCCGTAACCTCCGTATGGAGCGCCATAGCGGTTGACGTTGACCTGGTTGAACGTGTCGTTGTTGAAAGAGTTCCGGATGTTGTGCCCTTGCCTGGTCAGATTGTTCTGGTTTATGTTATTCGGAACTCTATGCTGCCACCCACTTATATGGTTAAACCCATTGTCCGAAGGGAATTTGCCGCCACCACCGAAATCGGGTTTGCCGCCACCACCGAAATCGGGTTTGCCGCCACCACCGAAATCGGGTTTGCCGCCACCACCGAAATCGGATCTGCCGCCACCGCCGAGATTGCTGAATCCACCTCCAAACGCAGGTTTGTCTCGCCCACCGCCAAAACCACCGCTGCCTCTGAAACCACCACTAAAGCCGTGCCCACCGCCAAAACCACCGCCGCTTCTGAAACCACCACTAAAGCCGTGCCCACCGCCAAAACCACCGCCGCCTCCGAAACCGCGCGCCCAAGACGGTGCTGCCATCATCAAAGAGAGCACCAAAACCAAAAGAGAATCTGCACGCCTTATCTTCACTTTGTGTTCCTTCTGCTGGTCAGGATGTGAGAGCGCAATTACTTGGCTACGCGTTGCACTTTCAACGGCACTGTGTCGCCGACAGAAATACCGTCGAGACGCCGGTTGACCGATTGCCAGGAAAAGTCGTTTGCATCCGTGTCCGAATAAATGTTCGTCGAGGTTGTAACGCTGCCATCGCGCTCAACACCACTGGCGTCGACGACCCACTGCTCATGCCCTCGGGACCACTTCCCCTGTCCCCAGCCACCGCTGCTGTCAAACGTCCAGGATACGGGGCGCTGCTCTCTGGGGTCCCAGCCGATTATCTGCATTTCAGTGCGGTCAGGCTCGTTGGGCTTCTTGATATCGTATCGGCATTGGATAAAATTCTTGCTTGGAACCCATTCAGCCTTCATCGTAACAGTAGCTCCATCGCGCACAGCCGACCAGTCACCGATGAGCCAGTCCAGGGGCTGCAATGGATTCAAGGTGGCTGTGCTCAGAATCGGTGTCTCCGTAGCCGACGAGATCAACCAGTCACCTTTTTGTTTGACCAGAACCATTGAATAGCGAGTAGCCGGAACAACCTCGCCACCTTCTTTGCATTTGACGATACCATCAATCAAGGCTACATTGCCCGACGGCATTCGCAGGGTCTCGGCAACAATTTCTACCTGACGCTTGCCGTCTTGCTGAAAAACGTCACCAAAGTTCTTCTCCAGGGATGCTCGTCCCTGAAAGGCATTTCCCTGATCGTCAATGTAGCGCCCGTCTTCCGTCCAGAGATTTGCCATCGCTTTAGCATTACCATTGAGAACACATGCCTTGAGTGCTGACAGTTGTGCCTTTACGGCTGCCTCATCGTTTTTTGCTGATTTCGGTATAGCGGCTCCTGCGTGCGCTTCCGCCTGCGGTGAACGACATAGTGCTGGCTGTCCCCCGATCGCAGAAAGAAGAGACGCTGTAAGAACGGATACGTTCAAAATCTTACTGGCAAACATTTCTGATTTTTCCTCTCCCTAGAATCTGATCTGAAAGGACGACAAATAACGATAGCAACTCACGACTCGACCGCTGGCACAGAACGTCCTAATGGTAGCTGTTTACACACGGCAAACGATATTCTTGACATTTCGAACAAAGTGTTCCGTCGAACTGACAGCGAGCGCGCCCGCAGAACAATTTGAGGGCGGGACTGCTTGGCATTTCCTGTGTGTGCCAACCATGTCATGTCATGTCAGGACTCGATAGCCAGGTCGCCACATTAGAGATACGCTGCAGCTTACGGCGATTATGGCGACCCAGCCGCCAGTAGGTTTAGTCTTTGACTGGCAGGACGTGAATAGCTTTGATTATCAGCTCGACCTGGTCACCTACCAACAATCCCATGGCTTGCAGGCTTTCAGTCGTTAGCACGGAGGACATCTCACCAGCCTTGACGTTTTCAAATTTGACGAGCGACATGACCTGGTCGCTCTTGATCGACGATACCTTCGCTGTGATTCTATTGCGAGCGCCGTATTTCATTGACTCCTCCAGCTTGTAAGTAGATATAACACTCCATTCAATCAGCAGCGCTGATTATAGCGCCTAACCATTTTACAATCCCGATTATTGACATCGCTAGCACTTGCAGGACACGTGGTGGAGAAGAACTTATCATCGCGAAGCGGCCACGTCGAACATGTCCCAGCCGAAGGTAGGGCAGCAAATTGTGCTGAGCGGACTTATTTACTTTCGGCTCATCATTCTTTAGCAGAGAGAAGACGAAAGGCATATGGGTAGTCCTCGTTGCACGAAAATCTTGAGGGACTGTGTGTAGTGTGGGGGAGCTAAAGAGCTAGCTCTTTAGCTCCCCCACACTACACACAGTCCCTCCCTTAAAAGGCGACTTCCTTCATCGCTCGATTTGCGAAACCAGAATTTATCAACCTAGCTTGAACCATTTCTGATCGAGTTCGTTGAACACTAAGATGACGGAGAATCGCCCATGACAGATGTCCATCCTGGTTCCAATCCCATATTTGGGAACCGAGCCACCTGCGATGAGGGCCTTGCGCTTGCTTGGTCACAATTCAACACGCTATTTCCGACAGAGGCAGCTTGCTTAGCTGAGCTCTATAGATTGGCCGCGGAGATGGGCATTCTAAAATGTCACCATTGTGGAAATTCAGATCTTGGAGAGCTGGCTAACAAGAGGGTCGTCAGGTGCAGCCGATGTAATGAGAGGACTTGGCTCACTGGCAGAACCTTTTTCAGTCACATGAGGTCTGCCCGACCATGGCTTGCGGCCATCTGGCTAATGGAGCAAGGGGTGAGCATCAGCTCATTGAAGTTTCACAATCTTGTCGGTATCTCTCAGTCCTCGGCACTGAGAATTTTTAGGAAGATTGCCACGGCCATTCAGAGTCGTATGGGAGACGAGGCGTCGGCTGTTGCTTCTGTACATTTCTGTCCGGTGTTCTGTAAACGTAGCCGAGAAACACCCGCCAGAGCTCATCCGGTTGCTGAGGAAGAAGATTTCGAGAGACGGATGCAGGAGTGTGGAGATACCGCTGAGTTCTCAAAACTCGGAGCCTGCGGTGCGACCGTTGTACAGCTTCCTGTTTCACCCATGATACCGCCTGGATACACCGACGACGGGACAGACGCAAGCGAGCAACAGCAGAGCGGCGGAGCTCAGACCTGTTTAGAAACTGGTTCTTTCAACTGTGAAGCGGGAACCGCTTGCGTCCTTTCAGCGAAAGAGAGGCAGGTATATGACCTTCTCAGCGAGACGCCTATCCAGTTTGACATGCTCTATGAGAGCGCCGGAATGCAGTGTGGTGAGTTGGCGGCCGCGCTTACTGTTCTGGAGCTAGCAGGACTGGCAACTCTGCTGCCGGGTGATCGCTATATCCGTACTGCGTGTGAGACGACTCGGACAGCCGCCGATCAATCCTCTTTCCGTGGGAAGCTCTCTGGGGAGGCTGAAATGGCCGTCAACAGCTTCATAAATTTCATCCGTCGTACATTTCATGG
>JAHFBI010000178.1:7880-10130 GCA_023250095.1 Candidatus Melainabacteria bacterium | reverse complement strand
AAAGATCACGACGAGCGAGGGCGACTGCGCCAGGGGATACATCTTCTGGTGAATGTCGTAAAAGCCCGTGGAGCCTGTGAGGCCGTAAAGGAAAGAGAGACCGTAAAGGAAGGTGGCAGTCGTGGCAGCTGTGGAAAGCAAATATTTCAAAGAAGCTTCGTTGCTCTTGCGATCCCTCTTGGCGAAGCCTGAAAGAAGCACGCAGGATATAGTCAGAGTTTCCAGGCTGACGAACAACATGATCAGATCTGTTGCTCCGGACAGGAGCATAACTGATAGAACAGCTGTCAAAAGAATCGTATAGAACTCGCCTCGGTTGTTCCCGAAATGTCGCTCATAACCCATCGACATAGCTACGACAATGATGCCGACCAGGCAGGAGAGCAAACTGAAAGCCACAGTCAGTTTGTCCACAGTAAATAAGCCGCTGAAAAGTGGTGTGCTCTCCTGGTTGAACTGCCCGATCAGAAGGAAGCAGGCAAATGCCATAAAAGCAATCGAGCAATAGGGCGTCAGTTCTTTCGCCTTTGGCGCAAACAAGTTCCAGAGAGCGGCAAATATTATGCCTGCCACAAGGCTTAACTCGGGCGTCAACAACTTAAGAGCGGAAGTGAAGTATTGAATGTCGTTCATCTAGTTTGGATGCCGGAAGGGAAAATGAAATCCTAATTCTACAGAGCGGCGCGCTTCCGATGTGGACAGAGCTAAGAACTGCAAATTATTTAAAGGGAAGGATTCGATTTATCGACAAGGCGCAGTCGTTCCCGTAAGCTTCAGGAAGCACTGCGCAGGGTGCGCCGCCGTGATTCTGAATGGGGGCGCTGGCAGGCAGCACTAATGTCAAGTAGTATATACAATGGAGCCTCTTGAACAGCTTTACCCATGAACATTGACTCTTCACGACCTGGTCTTTCTCCCGGGCAGGTTTCCTGCCTTCTGGCTCTTGAGGACGGGCTGACGTTTGCTGGAGTAGGTTTTGGTGCCGGGGGCACAACTTCCGGAGAACTCGTTTTCAACACGAGTATGACCGGTTACCAGGAGATACTTACCGACCCCAGTTATGCCGGACAGGTTGTGACAATGACTTGCCCGGAAATGGGCAATTACGGCGGCAATGACCTCGATATGGAGTCCGGCAAAATATTTGCCAGAGGCATGGTGGTCCGTCATTTGAGCCGCCGCTACAGCAGCTGGCGAGCAGGCTTTTCGCTCAGCCACTTTCTCAGCCAGCAGGGCGTCATCGGGATAGCTGAGGTTGATACCAGAGCTGTCACGCGCCACATCAGAGACAGGGGCGCCATGCGTTGCGCGATTTCCACCGAAATTCTGGACAGGCAAGAGCTAGTTGCTCTGGCCGCCTCATCAAAAGAAATGGCAGGAGCCGACCTTACAGCCGAGGTTACCACCGGCACTCCTTACAAGCTGGGTGATTCCGGTCACAGAGTTGCTGTCATAGATTTTGGCGTCAAGCAGAATATTTTGAACAATCTTCTCAAACATGGCTTTCAGCTGACTGTTTTCCCGGCTGGCACCTGCGCAGAGGAGATAATGGCCTCCGAGCCGGAGGCACTCTTTCTCTCCAATGGTCCGGGCGATCCGGCAGCTTGCACAAAGATTCTTTCTGAAATTCCCAAGCTTCTTGCCCCGGGCTTGCCGGTTTTCGGGATATGTCTCGGACACCAGCTTCTGGCCATAGCCCTGGGTGCAAAGACCTACAAGCTGAAATTCGGGCATCGAGGCGGCAACCAGCCGGTTAGGGATCTCACTTCCGGCAAGGTGGAGATTACTTGCCAGAATCACGGTTTTGCTGTCGAGCAAGCAACGCTGCCGGATTTACTTGAGTTGACGCATGTCAATCTCAATGACGGAAGCGTCGAGGGTTTCAAGCACAAGCAACTGCCCCTCTTCTGCGTGCAATACCACCCGGAGGCAAGCCCCGGGCCCAGAGATTCCAGCTATCTTTTCAAGCGTTTTGCCGACCTTGTCGAGACTTCAAAAAAGTGAGCGTCTAAGGTGTATAGACTGGCTATCTTCGATTTTGATGGAACGCTCGTCGACTCTGCTCCGGGCATCGTCGATGTCATGAAAGATGTCATCTGCCGGTACGAGTTTGCCACCGAACTTGTCAATGAGTGGCAACATCTTATCGGGGTGCCGCTCCTCAGGCAGATGGAGATCCTCTTTCCGGAGAGGAACTCGGACTTCCATGAGGAAATTGCCAATGCTTACCGGGACATTTATGACACGAAA
>JAHFBI010000178.1:0-7870 GCA_023250095.1 Candidatus Melainabacteria bacterium | reverse complement strand
CGAAGATCATCGAGATATGTCCCTTATTTCCCAATCTCAAAGACATGCTCGTCACTTTGACGGCAAGCGACATACTGATTTCTATTGCCACTTCAAAGCGCAGATACCTGGTCGAGACAGTGCTGGAATATCACGATCTGTCCCACTATTTCCAAATGGTGATTGGCTCTCAGGAGGTATCCAATCACAAGCCGCACCCGGAGTCCGTGCACACGACGGTCGACAGCCTGAAGGTTCCACATGACAACACTGTCGTTATCGGCGACAGCATTTTTGATCTGGATATGGCGCGCAATGCGGGAGTGGATGCCATTGGAGTCACAACCGGCATACATACGCGCGAGCATCTTCAAAAATCGTCACCGCGTCATATCGTGACCGGCTTGCACGAAGTTTTGCCCTTGATACTCAACGGTAAAGAGGCATAGCTTTTCCGGTGACTCGCCTGACAACAATGGCGTATGTGATAGAAAAGAATTTTCTCATCAATCGCCTGGAAATAATGGCAACCTGAGATGTTGATCGATCGTCTGGTATCATAGCTGGACTTAGCTAATTGCAACCCTGCAATCTAGACCAGCTGCGCGTTTCGATGACCGGTGTCTACCTGATTCAAGCTGACGGCTGCAAAATCAAGCGCTCTGTTGCCCCTTAAGAAGGTGTAAAGATGGCCTCAAGATCGTTAAGTGACAGGCAATCAGCTCTTTGCTGCGGGCTTGTCGCCCTTGTCCTGACGACTGTTTTGCCATATGCCGGTGTTGCTGCATCGGACCCGGGTCAAGAGTCCGGCGCTGAGCGCCAGACAGCAACAACAGCAGGGCAAGTCCAGTCGGCGACAAGCAGTCAGTCGCCAGCAGCGTCAGCGACAACACCAACAGGGCAAGTCCAGTCGGCGACAAGCAGTCAGTCGCCAGCAACAGCAGCAACGCCATCCTCATCGTCATCAACGTCGGCGGACGCCTCCGCTTGCCCAACAACTACAGATGCCGGAAAATCCGCGCACATCTGGAAGCCGGGACAGGTGCTTTCGATGAACACGGACACGGAGGATCTCGTCGCCACTTATGATATCGAGCTGGCCAGACAGCAGGTTGCAGCTTACCCGGATAGTCCAGAAGCCGCTTTCATTCTTGCAGTTGCTCTGACTCGCACAAGCCAGGTTGAAGAGGCTCTCAGGCAAGTGCAGCGTGCGCGCAAATTAGCCGAATCTAAAGGAGGCCCTGCCTATTTCGACAAAATGATTGCGTCGTACGAGCAGCTTCTGAAGTCTTATCCCAAGGACAATCAAGTGCGCTACGGCTTATCCTGGGCTTATTACATGAAGGCATATCTGCTGGCCAAATATTCGCGCAAGAGCGCGATCTGGAAAGCGGCACAAGCTCAGTTGCAAGCCCAGGCTCAAAACAAAGCTCCAAACGGGGCGCCACCGACTCCGTCATTTACAATACCTGCCGCCTCGGCAGCCGAGGGGAAAGGACTGGAGGCACAAGGTAAAGTTGCAAGCGGGGTAAGTGCTCCGTCCAAAGGCGCAGTATCGGCGCCTCCTGCAGCTGGCTCTTCCTCCGGCGCAGCCGGGCAATCGCTGGTCAATTCATCGGCGCTGACCCAGCTTCTTAGCGCAGGCTCGCCGCGCAAAAACGACTTGATGACGGGGTTGGCGAATTTGACCGGCGCGCTGGCTTCACTTTCCGCCAACCAGCCTCCGCCGCTCAATACAATTCCTCACATTCCTGGCGCCCTGGAGAAAGCAGATCCTGCCGACATTCCGCAGATCCGCAAGTATTACGAGCTGGCTTTGAAAAAGCTTGACGACCTGCTTGTTCTTGAACCGAACGATATCTGGGCTATCGTTTACAGGGCGCACCTCAAGGCGGAGTATACAGGCAATCTGGAAGAAGCCATGATCACCTGGCGCAATTGCCAGTCGAAGTACCCTAACAATCCAGCCGCCTATTTTTTCCTCGGCGAAGGTTACCTGAAACAGGGCAACTTGAAAGAATCAATCAACAACGTATCGAAAGCAATTGCTCTTCGAGCTCTCGGAAATTAGGAACCTGGTTCAACTATGTCGGTGGTCGCACAAGTTTTCAACAGAGGCGTACTTAAGCTGCTCCTGGCTCTGGCCATTCCGGCCAGTATCGCCTGGTTTTTCCTTTATTCGCAGCAACAAGCTGACAAACAGATAAGCGACTATAAAAAGGAACAGAAAGCGAATCCGACGACGGATCGCGTCATTATCAAAGACTATGGCTTGAAGGAAGTCGATGACTCTAACCATATCCGGTGGCAGCTCCTAGCCGCTGCCGGTGTTGTCTCTCCGGACAACCAGAACGTTACCTTGGAAGACGTTAAGGTGGAGTATTACGACTCCGCCACCAAAGCTCTTAAGATGCGCTTAATTGCTCCGACCGGAACAGCCAACCAGAGCACGCGATATGTGAAGCTGACAGCGCCGGATGGCAAGTATGTCATCGCCGAGGGCGAAGGTGGCAAAAGCAAGTTCCAGTCTAAGGTTGTGGAATTAATTAAAAAGAATCAGTTCTTGGCTTCAGGTGGTGTTATCATCGATTGGCCCGGGGTAGCCAAGGTGAGCGGAAATTCAGCCTCGGGCTCGATCGATCTGGCCGCCGGACCAAAGAATTTCAAGATAGTGGGAAATACCCATGCAGAAATCGCGGTGAGGTAGGACGGAAAGAGTTGCTCAATGGATACATTTTCTAAAAGTTTTAATGCCATCATTCTGAGTGTGACACTGACGGTGGTGTCGCTATGTGCGACGCTTGCTCTCAAGATCCCGGTGCTGGCTCAGAACCCAGCTGGAGGGGCTCCGCAAGGGCCCATCGACATTCAGGCCGACGAGCAAGAATTTGCCGGCGACCAGGTAATTGCCAAAGGCAAAGTACGCGTGTCTTACAAGGACAGCGTTGTCAGCGCTCCTATGGCGACACTCATGCGCGATGCTGGCGGCGATCCGCAAAGGGCAGTCTTCACAGGACACCCGCACTTGACCCAGGGTGACAACAAAATTGATGCCGAAACGCTCACCTTCGAAATAGTCAACTCCAGAATCGTCGCCGAAGGCAAAGCCCATTCAGAGGTCATTTCAGGGGGCGCTGAGCCCGCAGCCGATAAGACTGCCACCGCTGCCGCACAGAATATCTCAGGCGACACAAAACCGGCGCCTGAGAGGATTGTGACAGACGCCGACAGGCAGGAATACGATCGTGCCTCGGGCAAGTTCGAAGCTACCGGTCACGTGCGCGTTATTCACGGTAATATCAACGTGCACGCCGACAAATTGCAGCTTGTCTACGGCTTGGATAACAAGCCTGAAACTGCCGTTTTTACCGGTAATGTCGCCGCCACTCAGGACCGGAATACGACGACGGCTGACGCTATTACTTATTCTCTGGCGACAAAACGGCTGCAGGCCACCGGGCACGTCAAGTCCAAAGTAATTCAAGAGAAAAAGGACGACAAGAAAAAAGCTGCAGTCGATGGCGGAGGGCTGCCGCCAGCCACTGCCGCTGAGTCCTCTTCTGGCGCTGCCGAAGAGACTATCACGATAGTCTCCGATACTCAGGACTACAGCAAGTCGACCGGGCGCATCTCCGCGGCCGGCAATGTCAAAATTTTCTATCAGGACACAGTTGGCGTCGGGCCGAATGTTGTGCTTGTCTCGAATTCGGAAGGAAAGGCCGACCGGGTGATTTTTACCGGACGCTCGCAAATCAGCCAGACCGGCAAGCGCTGGATCGCCGACCGCATTGAAATGACCATTGCCGATAAAAAGGTTCTGGCCCAGGGCAATACCAAAGCTCTGATTTTGCAAACTCCCCGACAGGGACAGCCAACTGCTCCTGCCGAGGGGGCGCGGATGGCCGGTCGTCCTGCTCCGGCAAATACTATCTCCGCAACAAAGGTGGACTCGACGCGATGACGCTCTATGTAGAAGAGATCCAGAAGTCGTATGGCGGGCGCAAAGTTGTCGACGGCATAAGCTTCTCCGTGGCTGCAGGCGAGGTTGTCGGTCTGCTCGGGCGCAACGGTGCGGGCAAAACCACTTCGTTCGATATGGTGTTGGGGCTGGTCAAGCCAGACAAGGGGCGCATCCGCCTCGACGACCGGCAACTGGCCAAATTGCCTATCCACATGCGATCGCGGCTTGGCATAGGCTATCTGCCGCAGGAGGCATCCGTCTTCCGCAAGCTCTCCGTCTGGGACAATATACGCCTTGTCCTGGAGTTGATTGGGATGTCGCGCAAAGAACAGACGGCCCGGATTCGCGCTTTGCTCGAACAGTTCGGGCTGGAGCACCTGGAGCATGTCATGGCGGTTCAGCTCTCCGGCGGCGAGCGCCGCCGTCTGGAAATTGCCCGTTGTCTAGCGACCGAGCCCAGGTTCATTCTTCTCGATGAGCCTTTCACCGGTATCGATCCAATATCCATCGCCGACATCCAGAAATTGATCCGGCGCCTCCGGGACGAATGGGGGCTGGGAGTTCTGCTGACTGATCATAATCCTCGAGCGACGCTCAAGATTACGGATCGGGCCTATCTCATCGATCAAGGCAAGATTCTGGCAGCCGGCTCTTCGAAGGAGCTGGCCGAAAGCCCCATCGCTCGCAAACATTATCTGGGTGAGGACTTCACGTTATGAACTTTGGCTTCAAGTTGCTGGACCGTTATATCGCCAACGAGTTCTGGCAGCCGCTTCTGTTTGGCGTGGGTATCGTCACTGGCGTATGGTTTGGTGCCGATCAGCTCAAAACAATTTTCAACTTGATCATGAAGTCCGGTGTGCCGATAAATCTCGCCTTGATGATTCTCGGGTTGCACTTGCCCGAAATCATCGTGCTCACTATTCCAATTGGCGTCTTGCTGGGCACATTGCTTGTTTTCAACCGCATGAGCGGTGACTCGGAAATCATCGCTTTGCGCACTTCCGGCGTGAGCTTTTACCGAATTATGGTTGCCCCGCTTTTGTTCGGGCTGGTCACGTCCTTCGTGAGCTTTGGCATCAACGAAGCCGTAGTGCCGATTGCCAATGTCACTTCCAAGAAACTGGAATTCCTGGCTCTCTATCACAGCGAATTGCCCACCGGACAGGCTAATTTTACTTATATGGAACGCGGCAAAGATCTCAGCCTCAGCCGGATCTTTTATATCGGCTTCTACAACGGGCAGGCCATTTCCAATGTGATCATTCTCGATTTTACGCGCAACAAGCTGGTGCAGATAATATCGGCTGCTCGCGGGGCCTGGAATCACGGCGAGTGGATTCTAGAGAAAGGGCGCACGTATGTTCTTGCTGGCGACAGTGATATTACTCGCATCCTGCAATTCGACAAGCTGGTAATCCCCGGTATCAAGAACGCTCAGCAAGCTCTCGATACGCAGAAAGTCGCGCCCAAGGATATGAGCATGATCCAGCTTGCTGCTTATATGGACGTGCTTAAGCGATCCAACTCTCTGGGCAATGACTTGCTCGTGCGCTACTATCAGAAATTCTCCCAGCCCCTGGCTTGTCTTATCGTTGCTCTTGCCGGCGCACCGCTCGGGCTTCTGGCTCGTCGCTCGCGAAGCAATATCGGTCTTATTTACAGCGCAGCCATCGTTTTCCTCTACTATGTGCTTTGCTCGAGTTCAGGCGCTCTTGGCGAATCCGGACGCCTGGATCCTCTTGTTGCTGCCTGGATGCCCAATATAGTTATCGGCTCGCTCGGAATGGTCATCTTGTATTTCAAAGCAAGATAAAGCAGATGGCTGTTGTAACGGACGGCGCAATCACCGCCGGCGGTGCAGCATTCGGGTAGTTATCCTGTAGTCGACGACTGCTTGCCTGTGTTCCAGCAGGGCGGCAACGCCGCAAGCAGAGTATTCTTTCGCTGCACGAATTCTGTTCAATAGACTTTGTTCTTGTGCTTGAGGTAACAGGCAGGTACAAGTTAGCGAATTTGTCAGGTTGTCTGCTGCAATTGCAGCAAAAGACACTCGGCAGGAGTCGGTTGTGCACCCTGTCGAGTCTGTGGGTCGTGAAAGATTAGTCTTCGCTTATCCGGCAAGCTCGAGTTTGTGACCGGCTGAAGAGTCCGATGCTGCCTGCCTCCTGCATTAAGAGAATATTTCCTTGCAGCCTAAAACTTCGGACATTACGTATTGACTCTTCATGACTTCCCCATTAATCTTCCCTATATATATCTAGATGACAACCATCATTTCAAGTCCACGGCGTTGATGACGGATACCCATGCTACGGTAATAAGACCTAGAAAAATCCAGGCTAGAGCCTGGGTTATTTTTCTGGCGGTAGGGACAGCTGTTGCTATCCCGATTTTGCCATTGCGCTTTCTTGCAAGTTCTGGACCGGATTTGTTCGGGGGGCTGCCTCAGGCTTTTGAATCCAGCAAGAGCTGGGTAAGCTCGCTCGCCGGAGCCAGAAAAGACCCGGCTCAAAAGGATGCTGGAAAGGAAAGTGAAAAAACTATCTCTCCGGCCGAGCACATAAGCGATCTCGAAGAAGTTGCCCAGCAACTCAACGCTCAGATTCTGCGCTCGCCCAAAGATCCTTCTCTGGAAAACCGGCTGGGGCTGGTTTATTTGAGCCTTGGTGAGGAAGATGCTGCCTGCGCTCATTTTGACAAGGCGGTCGACCTGGGGCGCAACGGCATCAGTGAGATGTCCGCCAGGCTTTCTGCCCTCAGGGTGCAGGGTAAGAGCGGGGAGTCCACTGCTATTTTGCTCGATGCATCCAAACTTAGCGTTGAGCTTTCTGCTGCTCACAGCAATCTTGCCCGCATTTATGAGCGGCGCGGCGAGCATGACAAGGTCGTTGCCGAGCTTGATATGCTCAATCGGGACGGCGCCCTTTTTGACAACCAGGCATCAGATGCTAATAGTTCTTCCCCAGGCGACCATAGCAGGCTTCGCCCCGAAGTTGCTCGCTTGCTTGCCCGGGCGGAAGCTCTCATGCAGTCCAGGCAATTACCGCAAGCAGCAGCAGAATTCCGGCATGTTCTGGCTGCCGATGCCGGTGTGGCAATGGCCCATCATCGGCTGGGCACGATTCTGGCCGTCACGGGCAATCCGGCTTCCGCCGTGGACGAGCTCGAGATAGCCGGCCGGCTGGACCCGACAAGTCGTGACATTCAAAACGACCTGGGGCGAGCCTACCAGATGCTCGGCATGAGCCAGCAAGCTGTCAGCGCCTTTCAACGTGCACTGGCTATCGATGAAAGCTCTGCTGAGGCAGCCATGAGTCTGGGCAGTCTTTACGCTGCTTCCGGGCGCCTTGATGAGGCTGCCAGGGTCCTGACCATCGCTGTCCGGCGTGACCCTCGCTCACCTTCAGCTCACAACAACCTGGGCACAGTGCTCTCTTTGCAAGGACAATATCCTCAGGCCCAGTATGAGTTCCACAAAGCCATCGAACTTGCGCCGACGATGACCTCAGCCCATTACGGTCTCGGGCTGGTTTTGATGAACACAAAAAATTACCTTGCGGCAGTGAAGTCTTTCAAACAAGCGCTCAGTCTGAATCCTCAGTTTGCCGAGGCCCAAACGAAGATTGAGGAAGCTTACCGCAAAGCTGGCGTGGCCAACGGTGGAGCTGGCGGCATCAACTAGAATTGCTAGCTATTATGAGACGCATTTTTTTGATCGGACCACCAGGGTCCGGCAAGACAGCCGCCGGCGAACAGCTCGGAAGAATTACCGGCTGGCGGTTCCAAGACACAGACCGGCTTATTGAGCAGGCGGAAGGCGCCACCGTCAGCGAAATCTTTGCCCGGGCGGGAGAAGCATATTTCCGCATGCTTGAGTCATCCCTGCTTGCCAGCCTGATCGGCGACCAGTCGGCGGACTTGCTAGCG
>JAHFBI010000177.1 GCA_023250095.1 Candidatus Melainabacteria bacterium | reverse complement strand
CTCTTATCACCAGCTCGTCACCGGAGTCGACCGCCTGGCAAAGCACTTTCGAGCGCAAGATACCCTTGGTCATATCCACCTTGTCACGGACCGGGGAGTCCATGCCGCGGGAAAGATCGGCCACGATTTGTTTGGCGATAGCCATACGCGATGCGTAGGCCTCCAGGCAACCGCATCCACCGCAAGCGCAGGGGCGGCCGCCCGGCTCCAGCACTATATGTCCTATTTCACCAGCCGTACCGCCTGCCCCGCGATATTGCCTGCCACCACATACAATACCGGACCCTATGCCGGTCCCAACAAAGATACAGATAAAATCCTCACAGTTTCGCCCGGCGCCGAAATGAAGCTCTCCAAGCGTCGCCGCCTCCACATCATTTCCCAGGCGGCTGGGCAAGCCGTAATGCTCGGAAAGAGGAGCTGTAAGGGACAGCTCCGTTAGCCCAAGATTGACGGCGTTCAGCAAGATGCCCTTCTGCCTGTTAACCATACCGGCTGCGCCAATACCCACGCCGCGCAGATCTTTGACCTCAACGCCCGAGTCGGACAATGACTCATCGACCACTGAAATGATTCTTTTCACCAGGTCGTCCTGCTCGTGCGGATGCCTGGTTTTCTTCTTTCCGGTTCCGACCAACTTTCCTGTCTCAAGGTTTACAACTCCAGCCAGGATCTTTGTACCGCCAAAATCGATTCCAACAGCTAATTTTTCAGGCATACTTCTTCAACCATCTTCGCTCACTTCAGCTCAGACATTTTATTACTATCTGGGCCGAATTGCCTTTCACCTTGCCGCGGACGGCCAAAGACAACTCGGTGTACTATTTTGGCACTTGCCACTGACTATGATGCCTGGGAGTTTAGGAGGGTAATTATTTCTAGCAAGAAAATCAAGAAAATCGTCACATGGGGCGAACCAGCATATTTTCGTGCCTTCTGCCTCCTGCTGGCAGCCACCCTGATTTTCTTCTACCTGCCGTTGCTCGACGGCAGCCGGAATTTCTACTTCCGCGATGTGACTCTCTACTTTGAGCCGCTCCTGAATTTTATCGGCAACAGCTTCCGGCACGGAAGGCTGCCTCTCTGGAACCCCTTCTGCTACTGCGGCATGAGCGAAATCGCCATCCCTTCTCCTGCCGTTTTTTATCCTGGCAACCTATTGTTCGCTGTCTGCCCTTTCAGCAAAGCTCTTGCGCTCAACATGCTCCTGAGCCAACTCCTGGCAGGCATCGGCGCTTTCCTGGCTATCTCGACTCTGGGCTGGGGAGCCGGAGCAGCCGCCGGCTGCGGGTTTATCCTTGCTCTCAGCGGCTACATGTTCTCGCTGGAAAGCAACTATACCCTGGTCGCCAACAGCGCCTGGCTCATTATGATGATTGCTGCCCTCAGAAAACTGGAAGGCAGCACCGAGCGCCAACGATTTTTCTGGTGTCTCCTTTTGTCTTTTTCTACCTTCGCCTTTCTGACGGCCGGGCGCCCGGAAATCACTGGTCCAGGACTGGTCATTCTTTTTATTTACTTGCTTGTCCGCTGCTTGCAAGAAGTGAAAGCCAAGAAACGCGCAACAACTGCCTGGCAATTTCTTTCCTGGCCCTTGCGCTGCCTCTTCATCGGCACCCTTCTCTCCATGCCATCCCTGCTTCCATCCCTGGAGTGGATTCCGCTGTCTCGCCGCTCTTCGGGTCTGGACAATCCGGAGATCCTTCTTTTCAGTGCCAACTGGTATGACCTCCTCTGCCTGGTTGCCCAGCAGCCGCTCGGAGATCTCCAGCTGCGCTGGGCAAAATTCCTGCCGGTGGTCAGCAACGCTCATATGGTCCCTTTCATTTCGTCCGCCTATATCGGCCCGGCAGCAATGACTCTGGTGTTTATCGGCAGCACGGATAGAACCTGGTCCTTCAGGCTGCCGTCTTTTGTCTTCTTGCTCGGAGGACTGCTCTTTTGCCTGGGCGACACCACGCCCGTCACACCATGGCTCCTGAGCGTCTTTCCACCTCTGGCTCTCATCCGCTTTCCCATTAAACTGCTCATCTTTGTCGTCATGACGCTATCCATATTTGCTGCTCGCGGCTTATACAGACTCATGCGGCAGGATGATGGTCCAACTCTCTGGTTTCCTTTGGTCTTCTGGACGGTTTGCTTGCAAGCGTCGGCTGCAGCGTTGTGCTTCCCAGGTCTTCTTGAGAAGCTCACTCCGGCAAATGCTCCCTCCCAACTTATTGCCGAAGCGCAGATCCTGATCGCTCAATCCGGCGTCGTTGCCTCGTTGATCGGGCTCGGCACAGTTGCCCTGCTTTTTTTAGCCAGACGTAAAATTCTTGGGATAGAACCAGCACTTTGCATGATTCTAGCCATCCATATCGTGAGCGTGATGACCTGCGCTTTGAGTTTCCAGCGGCATACGGCCTCTGCCAATTTCTTCTCCAGTGATTCACTATTAGCCAACGCCATCGAAAATATCGACAGAAACGCCAGCAAGGCAGAATCGGGAAAGGAGGCCGACAGTCAAATGAGCGGTCTCAGCCCAGTGAGCAAACCTCGTGTGGCCGGGCTCTATCTGGAGAATTTCACCTGCCCCCTGTCGCTTCAACCTGAAGATCCATCGCTTGGCACGGCAGCATGGTGCCAATATCAGCGCCAGATGCTCTGCCCTAACACCAATATGGATTTTGCCCTGCCGTCTCCCTGGGGATACGAATCATCAATGACCGCAGACTATTTCAACTCTTTCGTAACCGCCTATACGTCGTCGGCACAAAGCGGCTCACCGGACCAAGACCGTCCACTGTGGCCAAAACAGTCCGTGCAAGATCCCGGTCTGCCGAAGTCCGATCAGCCGCTTGCTCGCTTCCTTGAACTCAGTGCCACCAAGTATGCTACCACCCAGGTATACAAATTTTCGCGCTCCGGCGCACCTCCTCTTAAGGTGCCACCCCTCGATTCGCTCTTCTTCAAACTGGCACTGGAAGATCCGCAACTGAACCTGCGCGTTTACAAAGTACTTCACAGTTTACCCAGGGCCTATACTACTTGCTGCTGGCGATGGGTGGAAAAGCATGAAAGAGTGCTCCACAGTCTTTTTAGCGAAGCTCCAACGGATGTCGATTCATCTGTTACCACTATCCTGGAAGGAAACGATGCCGGTGCCTGTGGGGCTGCAACCCCCTTCCACTCAGCGAAGTCTGAAGCGGCCGGCAAGAAGATAAGCTTATCCAACGCACAGGAGCAGTCTAATCTTGCGCCAATCAAGTTTTTGCGCGATCAACCGGAAGATATCGTGCTGGAAGTCAGTGCAGCAAATGAGAATTGCCTCGTTCTGGCAGATCATTACTACCCGGGCTGGCAGGCAAGCATTGATGGCCAACCCACGATCACTCACCTGGCCAACGGCTTTTTCCGTGCCGTCATATTGCCTGCTGGCCGTCATCGGGTTGAGTTCCAATTCCGTCCTTCCAGCTTTTCCACGGGTTTACTCCTGGCTGTCCTCGGCCTTAGCTGGCTGGCGCTGCTTGGGACAATGTCACTCCGGAGCAAAGACGAACAAGAGCTCCAGGACGAGCGCTGACAGCCGTTCAAACAGTCCCGGCTTGGCTCCTAAACTCTTGCAGAGAATCTTCTCCGGCTCAGCCAGAATGGTCTGTTGACTATGGTTGCTTATCTGAGATCGAGCGACACAACCTGTGATCAGAAAAAACGAGAGGTAATGTATACCAGCGGTGGAGACACATAAGAGAGAATCTCCTCCAGGCGGATGGCACGAGATTTTAAGCACTCCATAAAGAGCATGCCGGGACCCCATCGCATTCTGTCAACCTGGCACCAGTGCAAAGCAAGATAGTTTTGAAGATATTTCCTACTGATCCCCTGAAAGCGAAGACGAACATAATCGATAATAGCGGCAACTGCCTTCAGTATGGAGTCAGGCACAAAATCTTCCGAAGAGGCAACTTCAACGTCAGGAGAGCAGCGAACATACCTGTCTCCAGGCAGGCTCCTGACAAGATCCGAGAGTTCCAACATCATGAGCGCCGCCGATAGAGCACCAGCCGGCATGCCAGCATACTCACACAGACTATCAAACTGAACAGCCTCAATAGGGGACAAAATTTCGTACACCTGTTTCTCCATATCGCCAAGCTCCCTCAGAGATGAAGGTTCTTGCCTGTTCGGTTCAGCTTGCCCCGCAGTGTCTGACTTGTTCTGGCTAGCCGGACACCCGGAAGACACTCCAGCGAAGCTATCATTTGCCGATAAAGCAGAACTCGAATCGATAGATCCTGCAATCTGTCCGGCACGCATCTCGTCGCACAACTTATCCTCCATTTTTTCTTCGGCGGACGGATGTTCCCTGGCCGGCGTCTCACGGCTGCGCCGACAAAGCAAGGCGACAAAACGGACTGAAGAAACAAATTCCTCCCCCATCTGGCGTTGAACAACCATAGCCAACTTCCTGAGAATGGACCATGCAGAGGAATAGGCTATACCGAGGAGCTTGTGGAACTTTGATGCGCTCACGCCCACCCCATGCTCTATCAGCCAGATCGCCGCCACCCAAGGGCGAGCAAGCCTTATGCCATGGAAAAATGTGCCTGCCGTAAACCACGATTCGGTCATACAGTTCAAACACTTGATTGTTCTGGCACCATGCTCCCGTAGTACGTCCCGACTCTTACAATAACGGCAGCTCAGTCCCCCCGCATGAAGTATTCTGCACAACTCCTCCACGGATTCTTTCTCACTTTTGAACTGAGCACTGAACTGGCGCCAGCAGAAACTGAGGGAGTCCTCGCCGTCTGCCAGTTCGGCACCGCCAGGCGCGTTAGAAGGAACACTACTCATAAGCAACCCTCCTTTGTCTCTACGGTTGAATATATTTGTCTTGACGGTTGTTCAAGCAAAAACGTTCATTTCGGATTGCACAGAATTTCGTCTAAGTGATTAGTTGTGGAACGGCGAGCGCTTGACAGTCGAGTGCTGCAAATCTGCCGCAGGACCATGGTGTCCGGAGCCCAAGCGATATCGTTTGAGTCCCCAACACCATGGTCCTGCCTCGCCAGACATTTCTTCCCTCCGCAAAAGTCATGTGCTTTGCAACCGGGGAAACTCTAAAGATCTTGGGCCAGCCATCGCCACCATTTTTGGTGAGCTCCGTTACAAAATCAGCCTGCGTCGCAAGAGGCATAAGAAGCACTGATTCTTATCCGGAGTCATAATCCAATCCCAGGATGGATTACTAATGAGAACGCATTTCAAAACTAACTACTGGCAAGACCAGCCCAAGACATTGCCATACGGGACAACAACCATCCTGAGAATGGATGGCGAGCACAATACCCCCAACTCAGCTCCCATCCCCGGTGAGGACAGAGCCATCGCGTAGGCGCCGGCTATCGGCAAACAGGGCTTCGGCAAAACGCAATGCCTCCTGCTGGTCTTCTTGACCACTGGCCATTCCGGCCAGCACTTTGAGCCGCGCCTGCTCGTTAAGAGTGGCGACACTCACCTTGGTCCGGCTAGCAGATTGTTCCTTGCTCACCTGAACATGATTGTCAGCAATCGAGGCAATGATGGGCTGATGTGTAATACAGAGAATCTGATGCGAATTGGCAAGTTTTGCTAGCTTATCCCTCACAGAGTGCAGGACGCGACCACTCAATCCCGTGTCAATCTCATCAAATATGACCGTAGGCACGGAATCGGCTCGGGCAAAAGTAGACTTCACCGCCAGCATCACCCGAGATAATTCGCCGCCAGAAGCTATTTTCGACAGTGGCAACAGCGGTTGTCCTGGATTAGGTGCGATCAGGAATTCAGCGCGATCCATTCCCAGCGGACCTACTTCGCCTGATTCATCATGGGTCTCCTCATTCTGGAAAGTCAACTCCGGACTTGCAAGAAAAATTTCGAAACGGCAATGCTCCATGCCCAGACCGTACAGCTCATCTTGGATCGACCTGGCCAGTCTGGCAGCCATTATCTTGCGCTTGGCGGAAAGCTCCAGAGCTTGTCTTTTGAGTTCCAAGTCCGTTTGCTGGAATTCGGCACGCAGGTCGCTGGCAGCTGTTTGCGAATTCTCGAGCCTTTCGATTTCAGATCTGAGATCGTCGAGACGGCCAAGCGCATCGGACAGCGTCGGTCCGTATTTTCGCTTGATCATAGCCAGTTGTGCTAGACGACCCTCCAGCCCGCAAAGAGTCTCTGGATCAACCTCGAGAGCATCTCTGTACCGCCGGAACCATCTTTGCCGCTCTTCGAGGGTGTCCAGACAAGCACCAAGCTCTTCGACGGTGCTGGCAAGATTCCTATCCAGCTGAGCGGCATTCGTCAGCTCAAAGAGGGCCTTCTGAACCAGATCAACAGCTCCGGGGATCCCATTCCCATCGCCATCTGTAAGATATCGTTGCACAGCATCCACCGATGCCTCAAGCACCGCAACATTGCCAAGCGTTTTCACTTGGTTAGCCACTTTCTCATCTTCATCAGCATCTAAAAGCTCCGCGTCCTCAAGCTCGCCGAGCTGGAACCTGGCAAAATCAAGACGCCGGTTGCGCTCTTCTTCTGACATCAGCAATTCTTTCAGTTGTTCGCTGAGCTCTCGGCGCTGAGCCCAGAGCGTATGCACCCGAGCAAGCAATTTCCTGTGCGTCTCGTCAGCCAGTCCATCCAGCATATCTAACTGCGCCTGCGAGGACAGGAGCGTGCGCGCCTCATGCTGAGCATGAATGGTGAGCAATTTCTGCCTCAGTTCCTGAACAAGCGATAGATTGACCAGAGTGCCGTTAATTCTGGACTTAGAACCAGACTTCGTGATCTCGCGGCTGACCGTAAGACCGCCAAAATTCTCTTGATTTAACTCATTCCGATTGAGCCATGCCACCACCTCCGGTGCCGGACTGAAACTTGCTTCAATGCAAGCCCTTTCGGCTCCAGATCGGATCACGCCGGAGCCGACCTTTCCCCCAAGCACGGCGTTGAAGGCGTCTATGATGATAGACTTGCCTGCGCCCGTTTCACCAGTGAGAATATTCAGCCCCCTGGTAAACGGGACACGCACGTAATCGATAAGGGCAAAATCTCGTATGTCTAGCTCGTCGAGCATTTTGTCTGATAATCAATAGCCAACGGCAATATCATAGCTCGAATTTTAGAAAGTCAACGACAAATATATCCAGCAGATAGCGGACAAACTCCGAACCCGGTCCAGATCCACGTGTACTATGTTGTATATGCGGTCAACCGGCGATAGAACATCGAACACATATGAATAATTCACAGCACACGGAAGCTGGCAGGAAGCGGCTGAGAACCTTCCTGAGAAACGCTTTGCTCGGGGGACTGGGAGGACTGTCTGGAGCCCTGTTCTGGACGCTGTCGCATCAGGCTGCACCTTCGAGCCTCAAGAAAGAAAAAACTGGCTCGACGAGTTCCCGGCAAAGCGCACCTGGCAAGACGCAATCTCGCTCGGCACAACCAGGTTCAGGAGCAGAGCCTCACAGCCCCACCTCCGGCGGCAGCACACCTGAGCCTCCAGCTTCCCGCAAGGGCAATCCGTCAACGAATTCCCCCATACTGCCAAAGCCATCTCTGCCGGCAACAATCAACCAGTCAGTCGATGAAGGCAACGAAAGCGGCACAGGGCAAGCATCCACAGGTATTTCCAGTACCGGTGTGGTCCAGAGCGTCGAGTCGGGAACCGTCGAACTGGACAGGCGTATCAAGCCTTCTCAAAAAGCTCCACCATCCGCAGCCAATTTTCAGCCAGCGACCGCAGAAGAAGAAGCTTTACGCAAGCAGATCTGTCCGAGCATTAGCCCCCGTTCTTCCATCGCTCAGTTAATTGCCAGGCGGCAGAATCCAGACATGCCGTCGATGCTGCCACGCGCCAATCTGAGTTGCATTCAAGATGCATCCCTTTTGCAGCGGTTTCCTGGACACATGTTCTATGTTTTGCGCTTCCCCCAATGGCCTCTGGCAATGCCGCTCAGCCCTCCTCTTGCCGACAACAATATTTTTGTGTTTGACAGCAAGGATATTGAAGAACACATTACTGATTCAAGCGGACTGAAAGCGCTCTTTCAGAGGCAGATGCCGGCGGTCGCAGACGAGAAAGCAGCCGCACAAGCCCTTGTCGCCTGGCTGAGACTAGCGCAAGAACTAGCCCAGGATGGCATGTACCACTTTTCGATACCGCAAAGCTCCATCGACGTGAAAGCGAACGGCAACGAATTTGTCGCCACAGGCAAAGCCTTAGTTGATCAGCATGGGGGCGATACGGGGGACATCACAGCCACCCTCGTTTTTTCCGCTGGCGGGAAACTCAAAAGCGCCAGGCAATCAAACAATCTGCAGGCGGGCATGCGCCCGATCTGCCAGTCCACAAGGCTCCTTGACTTGGACCCGCTGGTACGCCGCATGGCCGAGCAGGATCTGCTTATTATGGGGCAAAGGGCGAAACCTTACCTTGAGGAGCAACGCAAGAAAGTCTCTCCGGAGCTGCAAAAGGCTATCGACCGCATCTGGCAGCGTATCCTGAAAGAAAAACGGTAGATATATCTGCTGTCCTCAAACTAAGGATACTCGTTGCTGAATTCTAGGGTAGCGGCACTCCTAAAGAAAGCCGCTACTTCGACGTAGCGCTATGCCTTCAAAACGCCCTCTAACCCACGATAACTGCCAAACTCTAGCGGACAATTCCAGAGACCGACCGGGCGAAGTTGACCATACCAGATTGCCCGATGGACGTAGACGATACTTTGCCGTCGGCAGTGAGGAAAATCAAGGTTGGAATCGGCCCAACATTGAAAGTCTTGATCAGACTGTCGTTATTCTGATCATCAACATCTACTTTCACAATCTTCAGTCGGTCGCCAAACATAGTGGCTGCCTCCGCCAGCATTTTTTCCAGTTTGTCGCATTGATCCACCCAGCTGGCATAGAAGGCGACAACTGCCGGTCTGCCACCGGTCAAACCCACCAGGACACTGTCTGTTGATGGGTCGGACAGGCTCGCCGCCTGGTTTGAGTTTGTCGAGCCCTGTGCCTGGCTTAGCAAGTAATCATTGACCTGCTGCCTGGAGGAAGGAGCGTGCCCCAGACGCATGGCCGCGCGCAGCTCGCGCCGGGCAATTAAGGAATTCTGCATTTTGTCGCAGACAACCCCCAGCCAGAAGTGAACATCGGCGTTATCCGGCTCAGTTTGGACCAGCCGTTCGAGAATTCCCCGCGCCTCTCCATACTGCCCGCCAGCAATTTTTGCCACAGCAACACTCAAAGGTTGTGCACCATTTCCTTCACCTGCAGAAGACAAACAGGCTCGGACCGTTGTGCCGGACATCCAGCCCAGAAGCAGCTGCACGCTCTGGTCCTTCACATCCTGTGCGTTGTCCTGCGCTTCCTCGAAAATCAGGTGTTCGCTGCTCAGGGCAACGAGGGTTCGGTCAGGAGTCTGCAATTCTTTGAAAAGCTCCCAGGTTCCATCCGGTCTGACGAGAGCATCGTCGATTCCCTGCACGAAAAGAACGGGTAAAGTCTTAATTTGCTTTACGCAGTCGTGGTTGTCGTTCATGAACCGTTGGAACTGAATAAGTTCCTTTGACGACAACGTCATACGATTCAGAGGGTCTCTCTGCCAGTCCTGGCGCAACTTCTCATTGACAGGATCAGCCTTCTGCTCACGAGCATTTTTGTTTGTCGTAGCCTGAGCAACAATCTTCCTGCCGATGTCGAACTGCTTGTTTGGACCCTTGAGCAACTCCAGGGCCACCTTCAGGTCTGTTCTTCTCTGCTGGAAGCGATCGCCAGCTGGCACGGAGGAAATGAGACCGTCAATTAACTCCGGATACATGGAAGCCGCACGTATGGCGATAGCGCCTCCCATCGACTCCCCAAGGAGGAAAACAGGCACCCCCGGATTCGCCTGCCGGATCGCCTGAAGAGCTGTTTTGACGTCTTGCAGGCAGGCGTTGAAGTCAACTTCGCTGTGCCCCGCAGCATTCATCCAGGAACCGAAGCCGCGCACATCTATGGCATAGACCGCCACGCCCCGGCGAGCCATGCGTCTGCCGAAATCAGCCCATGAGCGACTATAAAGCCCAAGCCCATGAATAGCCAGCAGAGCAGACTTTGGCTGACCGACGGGGGGCAACCAGGAAGCACATGGGGCCAGATTCTGATTGACGAAATTCTGGCTATC
>JAHFBI010000176.1 GCA_023250095.1 Candidatus Melainabacteria bacterium | reverse complement strand
AAAAGGTAGAAGTTCAAGCGGGTAATAGACGAAATAGAAATACCATTCCGGCTTGATGCCAGCCGGAGTCGAGCCAAGCTGGTTGTATGGCTCGAGCAGGGGAAACGGCAGAAAAGCATCGAAAGGAACGCAAAGCGCCACGATAAACAAAGCAAGGAATGCCCATCCCCATAATTTGATATCTTTAAAAAAGAAAATCGGAAAGAATTTTTCGCCTTTCTTTGGCGTCTCATCGACACCCTGACTCATACCGTGCAATTGCACGCACATGAGGTGCAGACCCAGAAGACCAACCAAGGCCAGCGGCAAGAGTACGACATGCATGGCGTAGAAGCGCCCGAGCGTCGACTGCCCGACAGTCGCTTCACCCTGGAAAGTCTCTTTCAATATGCGCGGCAGCTCGGAAAGACTCCCCGGCAGATACTGACCGACAGCCTCCACAGACTGCAATCCCACTTTGGTGGCGTTGACGGCAATCTGATTCCAGGGCAGCAAATAGCCTGTAAAGCCAAATGTGAAAGTGATAAGCAGGAGCAAGACACCGCAGATCCAGGTGATTTCCCGCGGTTTCTCGAAAGCTTTCATGGCAAAAGCCGTAAGCAAGTGAGCGATGGCAAAAAAGATCATGCATGAAGCCGACCAGGTATGCATATTGCGCATAAGCTGACCGGCAGCCACATGATTTGAGATGAATTCGACCGAGAGATTGGCGTCGCTTACAGTCGGCTGATAATAGAAGAGCAGAAAAAGCCCGGTGACAGCCTGAACCATAAAGAACAAGAGCGTCAGCCCGCCTGTGTAATATCCCCAGCTCATGGAGTGGACCGGGACTTCCTTGTGCTCCACCATGTAGCGGAAATTCATCTTGTCGACAGGAAAGCGGTCAGCCAGGAAATTACCCAGCGCGCCAAGACCGGTGACCGGCTTCATGTGGTTGCCTCCTTATCTTTCTTGGCGATATAGACATTAGCCTCTTTCAGGCTGTCAGCTGAAACATTGCCGGTGCGCTTGCCAGCAGGACTCTGGCTTGCCAGAACCTTGCCCTGCCTGTCCATAAGCACCCAGCCAAGAAGCGGCAGAGGTTCCTTGGCAGGCGAGCCGGCGCTGGGGACGCCGGTATGGATATCGAAATAAGACACGTGACACGGACACTCGATTTTGCCTTCACCGTTGACCTGGTTGCCGACAGTGCAACCCAGGTGCGTGCATTTGGCCGAGAGCAGGTTAGGCAGCCCGTCATCATCGACAAAAGCCAGAGCCGCGTGCATTTCGTAATCGATAAAATATTTGCCGGTCGTCTTGGTCAGCTCAGACAGGGGCGCCACCAGGATATAGTCAGAAGCCTCTCGCTCCAACTCCAGCTTTCTCTGCTCGGCAGTAGCCTGCAGCCGCTTCAAGCGGATCTCCATTATTTCCTCTTCTTCCTTCTGGCTCAAGCGCGGTCCAAAGAAAAACTTGAAAATATTCTGGACGGTCCCCAGGGAAAAAAGAAATGCGCCGGCAGCTATCAACCACAGCCCGGTCACAAAGTGCCGCTTGGACTCCTGAGCTTCGTATGTCTCGGTTGCCGACTCGATGCGCCGCGGGTTAGTCCAGACAACAATTTCCGGCTCGCGCAACAGATAGTCAAATGGTGCGGCAAAGATGTGGATGAGCCTGGAAAACGGAATGAGAAGCACGATCAGCCAGGCGCAAAGGATATGCGCTCTGACCGAAAGCGGCATCTCAGCGACATAACTGGCATCGGGCTGCAAGGTCAGTATGCTCCATACGTAAGGACTGGTGGTCCCGGCAGCCCAGAAAGCCCCCCAGTGAACGCGCATGGCCATATCCAGCCCGAGAGCCACTTGAAAAATAAGCAAGAAAAGTATGACCAGATCCATAGTAGTCGTCACCGACTGAATCTTCGGCGATGTCACCCGGCGCACGAGCAGAACCAGAAGCCCGAGCAAAGACACAATGGAAAGAGCAATGCCTGTCGATTCGACCGCCAAGAGCACCTGAGAGTGGCTCATTAGATTCTGCCAGCAGGAAGGGCAGAGGAATGCCACTATATGCGCGAGCAAAATGACGGTTATGCCGATATGCCAGGGCAGCGAGCCCCAGATGAGAGATTTGCTCTCCAGAAACTGTGACGACAGCGCCGAATAAGTGAAACTCCGGCTCCTGATGCGATAAATGGAGCCAATGACACAGACGACGATGGCTAAGTACGGCAGGGCTATGTACAGAAAGGAGTCAATCATTGACACGCTCCTCAATCAGGTCGCTTTCGAGAACTTCCGCTACGGCTTTGAGAACATGTGAGTAGGGGTTAGAGCTTTCTTCCAGGCTCCTGACCATCTCTTTTACCGGAACTTTAAGACAATATTCGACAATTTCTTTCAGCTCGTCTGGCTCGAATAACGGAGCAAAACGCAAGAGCACAGAGAGATGATCGGGCAGCTCGCCTTCTGTGTCGAAGGAAGACGCTTCGTAGCGCTCTTTCAAGCGGTGCATGAGGGCACCACGCTCATAATTTTCATCCCCATATAAATGCGCGCTCACATAAAGATTGCAGATGGGCACGATATCGAAAGTACGAGTGTAAAGCTCCTCCATCTCAGACAGCGGCAGCTCGCCCACCAAGGACTGAAACTTATTCAGCTCCTGGCCGGCGCCCGGAAAAAGGTAAGCAAAATCCTTTGCCCAGGCAGCAAATGACGAGAGATAATCCTGGCAGGGATAGTCGAGCAAGCAGGACAGACCCGTGAGAGCTCTCAGCGCCGGTTGTATTGTTTGAACGCTCATAGGCCCCTCTTGGCAGATTCACTGAAACTAAGCCCGCATTCGCCCTTGCACAGTTCGGGGCTACAAGTGCCTGATATTGCCTCTTCGCGCTGAATGGGCGGGAGCACATAGCGATCGTAAGTGGTCGGCAGAGCCGTCAGGGCGTAAATTTCCTCGGCTTCTTCCGGTGTGAGGTTACCTTCTCTCATCATGCGGGATATCGACACGAGATCGAGATCGTCGAGTTCCAGCGACCGCTTGTAATAGCGCACTGCCATAAGTTTCTTCATCACCGACTCGATAATTTCTTCATTGCCCGCCGAAAACATTTTGGCCAGATATTTCATTGGCAGGCGCGATTGCTCGAGACTGGTGAAGAAGCCATCCATGATATTTTCGTAGCGCCCATTATCCAGCTTGCCCATGACAGGCAGAAGCGGCGGCACATAAAAGAGCATCGGCATGGTGCGGTATTCAATGTGCAGCGGCAGAGCCAGTTTCCATTTCATGACATACTTATAGACTGGCGACTTTTGAGCCGCATCGATGAACTCATCGCTGATACCGTTGGCTTTTGCCAGCTCTACCACTTTGGGATCATATGGATCACAAAGAATGCTGCGCTGCGACTCGACAAGAGCACGATCGTTGACCGTCATGGCGTCAGCGACCCGGTCGGCGTCGTACAGCAAGACACCTAGATAGCGAATGCGCCCGACGCATGAATGGAAGCAGTTGGGTATCTGTCCGGTCTCCAGCTTCGGATAGCAGAGTATGCATTTTTCCGACTTGCCGGTCTTCCAGTTGTAATAGATTTTTTTGTAAGGGCAGGCAGCTACGCAAGCGCGCCAGCCCTTACACACTTCCTGATTGATAAGGACAATGCCGTCCTCGCCCCGCTTGTATAGCGCTCCCGACGGGCAGGAAGCCACGCAGCTGGGGTTAGCGCAATGGTTGCATATGCGCGGCAAATAGAACATCGAGACGCGCTGAATCTCGAAAAGCTGATCGCGCTCCTCGTCCGAAAGCCCTTCCAGGTTGACGTCATTTTCCGCATAAAGAGTCGTGCCGGAGAGATCGTCGTCCCAGTTCGGTCCAGCCTCGATGGCCATTGGCTCGCCAGTCACTTGCGAAATGGCGATGGCGGTGGGTTGATCGTCTCCGGCGGGCGCGTCGAAAAGATCCTGATATTTGTAAGTCCAGGGCTCGTAATAGTCTTCCAGCCCGGGCTGATTAGGATTGTAAAAAAGCTTGATGAAAGCGTCCAGTTTGTTCTGCGATCTCAAAGACAGCTTCTTGCCGTTACCATTGCCGGAGCCGTTGCCATTGACTTTCCAACCGCCTTTGTAATGACCCTGGTCTTCCCAGAGAGTCGGGTAGCCTGTGCCAGGCTTTGTCTCCACGTTATTCCACCACATGTACTCGGCGCCGGGTCGGTCCGTCCAGACGTTCTTGCAGGACACGGAGCAGGTATGGCAACCAATGCACTTATCCAGGTGGAAAACCATTGCAACTTGAGCGCGGATATCCATTTCTTGGTTCTCCCTACTGTCCTAAAATTGCGGCTTGTCCAGCTTTTTGACTATAACGAAAGTGTCCCGGTTGACTCCGGTGGGGCCCCAGTAATTGAAGCCGTAAGTAAATTGCGCATAGCCGCCAACCATCAAAAGCGGCTTCAGGCGCGCGCGCGTCAGGCTGTTGTGCCCGCCGGCACGGCGCATACCGCGCTCGGGCGATTTCGGCACGGAAAGCGTGCGCTCCGGCGAGTGATAGATGAAAGCCGTTCCCCGGGGAATGCGGGCGCTGACGATAACACGTGTAGCCACCACTCCATTGTCGTTGTAAACCTCCACCCAGTCGTTGTCGTTCACTCCTACTAGATCGGCGTCTTTGTCGTTGATCCAGACCGGGTAGACTCCGCGCGACAGAGTCTTCATGCGCAGGGTGTCGCCGAAAGTCGAGTGGATGTGCCACTTGCCGTGCGGCGTCAGATAGTTAAGAATGAGCGACCCGCCGTCTCTGGCGGATTTCTCCAGATCCCTTGTGGCATGGAGCTCGGCTCTGGGTTTATAAGTTGGCAGATGCTCGCCGTAAGCGATATAGCTGTCATGATCCAGATAAAGATGCTGCCGCCCAGTGAGCGTGCGCCAGGGAATATTCTCCTCGACGTTCTGGCAATAAGCCGAATAAGTCCTCTCGCCGGTGGTGACACCAGTCCAGAAAGGTGTTGTCAGCACTCGCCGCGGCTGGATGCGCAGATCTTCGAAAGTCATACGCACAGCCCGCGTAGGCGCGGCGATATGTGTGTGATCTATGCCTGTCTTTTTGCTCTCGGATTCATAGGCTCTAAACTGCATCTCGCCGTTTGTCTCAGCGGCAAAGTGCAAAATGACATTGCAGACTTCCACATCCTCTTTCAAGGAAGGATATTTCTGCCCACCCCAGCTCTCAGACGGGTTGACTTCCATATATTTATCGTAAGCGTCGTCCACATCATAATGGCAGGCATGCACGGACAGCCCGTTGTTGCGGAAGTTCGGTCCTAGCGAAATAAAGCGGTTGTATAAATTGACATAATCGCGGCTCACCACTTTGAAATTGGGCATTGTCTTGCCCGGCTGAGGCTCGCACTCGCCTTTGGCCCAGTCCTTAACGTGCGGTTGTGCCAGCTCGGCAGGCGTGTCGTGCATGAGCGGGAACGCCAGCACTTCTTTCACAGGCTCGCTCAAATGTTTTTCAGCCATCTTAGATGTGGCAAAAGCGATGCCCTTGAAGATGTCCCAGTCCGATTTGCTCTCCCAGCAAGGCGTCACTGCCGCCTGTAGCGGGTGAATGAAGCTGTGCATGTCGGTGGAATTGAGATCGTGCTTTTCATAATAAGTCGCCGTTGGCAGAACAATATCCGAATAAAGCGCCGATGTGTCCATGCGGAAGTTGAGGTCGACAACAAGATCCATCTTGCCCAGCTCGACCTTGTCATGCCAGGTCACTTCTTTGACAAGATCTTTGGCCGCTTCCTCGGAAATAGCATTGCTGTGCGTTCCCAGGTAATGCTTGAGGAAGTATTCATGCCCCTTTGCCGAAGACATGATGGCATTGCCGCGCCAGATATACCAGAGCCGCGGGAAAGAAGCCGGATTGTCCGGGTCTTCCATGGAAAACTTCAACGTGCGGTCCTTGAGACACTTGACCACATACTGAACAATTTCCGCTTCGCTCTTGGCTCCTTGAGCTTCAGCCTCGGCGACAAGAGCGATATTGCTCCTGGTGAACTGCGGGTAGCAAGGCATCCAGCCATTGCGCACAGCTATGGCCTGCTTATCGGCTGTATGACCGTTGGCCATCTGGTGCCGGTCGTCGGGCACGGGGCACATCTGCCGGAAGCTGTTGTCATAGCGCCATTGATCGGAGTGCATGTAATGAAACGACGGCGTGTTCTGCAATCTCGGTGGACCGGCCCAGTCGGAGCCGAAGGCGATAGGCGCCCAGGAAGCCTGGGGCACAAGTTTCTCCTGCCCGACATAGTGATTCAGCCCGCCGCCGTTTTTGCCGACGCAACCGCAAAGGATGAGAGCCATAATTCCGGCTCTATAAATGAGATTGTTGTGATACCAGTGGTTGGCGCCGGCACCGATAATAATGCTGCACTTGCCCTTGCTGCGCTCGGCAGTCTTTGCCCACTCGCGGGCAAAGCTGACGACAGTGTCGGCTTTGATACCGGTGAATTTCTCCTGCCAGGCGGGAGTATACGGAGCCTGCTCGTCGTCATAGTTCTCCGGATAGCTCCCCGGGTATCCACGGAAGACGCCGTATTGAGCAAGAAGCAGTTCGAAGGCCGTCGTGACGAGCACCTCGCCGTCGACAGTGGCTATTTTCTTGACAGGAACACCACGGCTTACGACCTTGTCGTCAGTACCGTCGGAGAAATCGTCGAGCTCCACTTCCACGACGTCATCATGCCGCCCGCCCAGGAAAAGCAGTGGATCTATCGCCTTGCCGGAAGCCGTATCTTGCAGCAGAAGGTTCCACTCGCCCTTCTTCTGCTGCCAGCGGTGCCCGACCGTGCCTTTCGGCACGACCAGCTCGTCGGAGGCAGCATCAAGCATGAACATCTTCCACTGACTGTTTTCCATATCCTTTGTAGAAGCCAGCTGTTCCGCGCGCAAAAGCCTGCCGGCTTTGTATTTGCCGCTGGCGCTTTTGGAGAGCGTCACAAGGAAAGGAGCATCACTGTATTTCTTGACATACTCCATGAAGTAAGGAATTTTCTGGTCGACGTAAAACTCTTTGAGTATCACGTGCACGACAGACATCCAGAAAGCGCCGTCCTGCCCCTGATGTATTGGAATCCACTCATCGGCTACTTTGGAGACTTGCGAGAAATCAGGCGAGAAGACGACGACTTTCGCTCCGCGGTGGCGAGCTTCCACAAGGAAATGCGCATCGGGCGTGCGTGTCATCAAGACATTCGAGCCAACAGTAGCGACAAATTTCGAATGGAACCAGTCGGCGCTCTCAGCGACATCCGTTTGCTCGCCCCAGATCTCCGGTGAAGCCGGAGGCAGATCGCAATACCAGTCGTAGAAAGACAGGCAGACTCCGCCCAGCATCTGCATCAGGCGGGCGCCCGAGGCGTAGGAGACCATAGACATGGCCGGAATCGGCGAAAAACCGACTATGCGGTCGCCGCCAAATGTCTTAATCGTATGAATATTGGCCGCGGCCATCAGCTCGTTGACCTCAGCCCAGGAGCTGCGGCGGAAGCCGCCCTTGCCGCGCGCGCTCTGATATTTCTTGCGTGATTCAGGGTCGCTCACTATCGAAGACCAAGCTGCCACCGGATCATCCAGGTGAGCGCGTTTGGCCGCCCGCCAGAGATCTATGAGCGCGCCGCGCATATAAGGGTATTTCACGCGCAGGGGGCTGTAGAGATACCAGGAGCAAGAAATACCGCGCTGGCATCCCCGTGGCTCGTGCGGCGGAATCTCCTTGGATATTGTCGGATAATCCAGCGCCTGCAATTCCCAGGTGACTATGCCGTTCTTGACATAAACATTCCAGCTGCAAGATCCCGTGCAATTCACGCCATGGGTGCTGCGGACAATCTTGTCATAAGACCAGCGGCTGCGATAAAAATCTTCCCACTGGCGTTGTTTTGGTGCAAATATATCTTTAATCCACGCCATGGCGTCTATCTCCTGTGCAATTTGGATCGCGCGCTGCCATTGCGATCCCTGTATCCCCAGGCAATCACGAGCATAAGCAAGGTCGCGCCGGCCACACCATATATGGTGACCGGTGGCGTTGCTGCCGTCTCCGGATTGTCTTTCAGTGAAACGAAATACTTGACCAGATGCAGGGCTTCCTGCTTTGTGACTGGATGCTGGGCATAGGCTGCCTTCATGACCTTGAAGGCAGTCTGCTCGCAAGCCGACAGCAAGGAAGTCTCTCCCATTTTCGCCGCCACGCCGCTGAGATCCGGTCCCATACTCGAGCCCGAGCCGCCGACAGTATGACAGGCAATACAAGCCATGCCGCCATTGGCAAAAGACTGCCGCCCGTCAAACAGCCGCCGCCCGGTCTGCGCCGAGCCGGCTTCGCCACCGGTGACCTCCGGCGTGGCTGCCGCCTCCGACTGCGCCTTCAAACGATCCCCGCCCTTGGTATCTTTCAAAAGACCGACCAGGTTGTCAATCTCGTTTTCGGTGAGCGGCCCGGCCATCTTCTGCATGCGCTTGACAGCACTCTCCGCATCGGCAGCGCTCCAGGAAGACACTTTCGCCAGGTCTGGTCCGACCAGGGCACCGCGCCCGATTGTATGACAGCCGGCGCATTTCTGAGCGAACAAAGCCGCACCTTCATCGGCGCCCCCGGCAGCCAAGGCGGGAAATGCCAGGCTGACCCAGGAGAGCCAGAAAAGGCAGGACGCCATCGCCCATTTCATCCACTTACGTGGAGAGCCTACCGCCGCCGAATATGAGGATAACTGATTCATTAGTCTTTGAATTTCCGAGCAGGTATCAACCGTTCATACTGACTCAATAGCCGGTATGAATACTCTGGCAATATAACCACCGCAATCTTCTCCAGGTCATTATGTCACCGGCTGGAACCACCAAGTATCCTCCGGCAGATTGAGTTTGAAAGAACGGATACGTAGTCGAGGCTATCTTGTGAACAACGTAAACAGGTTCTTTCCTGATCATTGCTTAAGCTCCAGCTTCCCTATGCTGGCCAGCTTTGCCTTTCACGCCTCACGAGCCTGGTGTGGCAAGCAGACACCCACATCTACCTGGTCAGAATCCATCACTAGATTGATTTTTGCAGCGCCTATGCGCCAATATACTCGCAAGCGGCTGATAGTTGCGGCTCACCAACCAGACAGCTCAAAAGGAGTGTCCATAGCTTTCAAGATCATCTAGCGCTTGAGATTTGAGAGTCACCCGGCAGAAACAAAGAAGAGCCGTTTGCTCTGCGCAGTCGCTGCTCAATCAGCCTGTTAAGCTCAAAGCCACGTACTCTGATGGCTAGGTAAGCGAGCTTTCTCAATTATGGTTTGATGTATGCTGTGCAAGCAGTCTGCGGTCTTTCTTCAGCAGCAAGATCGACCCAGCGGACGAGCACGAGATCGTCCATGGTCGGTATGTAAGAAAGCATGCTTGCAGTCAATATGTATACGGATTTCAGCTGGCGGCAGAAGAACAAGAGACAGACACGAGACACGAAACACGCGCAGCAAAAGGCACAGGCAGTATGAGAAAGCAAACAACCAGGCAGGCGTTATGGCAACAGCTTCTGTGTGGTCTGTCACTGACAGGGGCTGCCGCCATGCTATTTTCGCTCGATTGTTCGGCCCAGTTGTCTGAGACTTCAAGGAGCGACCCTGGCGATGCACCGCTCATCAAGACAATTCCCGGCTACAGGGCGCAGGAAGCGACTCCTCAGAGCGAAGAAGGGCGCCGTCTCTTTCAGAAGCTCACTTGCCTCAACTGTCACTCCATAGGCAACAAGGGCGGTTGCCTTGGTCCGCCGCTGGACGGGGAAGGCGGCATCCGCAACGAAGAATTTCTGCTTGCGCGGCTGACCAACACGCAAGCAGCCAGGACGACATTCAGCCGGCTGTACAACGCCCAACCGGAGCTCCTGCCGCACCCGCGCTTTGCCCCTGCCAAAGCCGGATTGCTCGTTTCGTACATCAAGACGTTGCCGCCGCCGGAGGCAGGTTTCATCATTGCCCCGCACCTTCCGGCAAGCCAGAGTGAGCAACCGGCAGAAAATCCCCTTTTCGTCGCCAACAAAGAGACACCCTCAAGTCTTGATGGACGCCGTCTTTACAGCGATGCTGGTTGTGCTGCCTGCCATGCCATAGGCAAAGTCGGCGGCTGGTTCGGTCCGAGGCTCGACGGCGTCGGCGGGCGACACAGCCGTTCTTATATAGTCGCTCATATCACTGACGCACAGTTGCACCTGCGCA
>JAHFBI010000175.1 GCA_023250095.1 Candidatus Melainabacteria bacterium | reverse complement strand
CCCCCTCCAGTCTCCACCTGTTCCAGCAGCTCTGGAGAAGGATCAGGAATGCATCCGATTCACTCGAAATGCTCCAGTCGGCAGTTGAAGCCTTGGGCTGGCAGTTCGGGCTAGATCGTTGCGTGGTTATGTTGCGCCGGGAGGAGGAGCACGACATTGGCGTAGAGGCTGAATTCTGTCAGAAGCCATACCAGCCTGTCGGTCCGTTACGTTATCAGTTGCGCTCGAATTCAGAATGGTATCGTCTTCTGTCGGAAGGCGGGGCCCTGCCTCTAATCGAGATGCAACCTGCAACCGGTCCTGTCAGTGTCCTGCCGGAACTGGGACATTTCATCCAGGACAGCGGCAGCAAAGCAATCGTTGCATTTCCTCTGCTGAACCAGGGCAATGTGCTCGGCTTACTGACGATTCATTACTGTGGGGAAGCCCGGCCATTTCCTGAGGAGCTCCTGGAAATCGGCGAGGTCTTTTCCGAGGAACTTGCTGACCAGTTGCTCGTGTGCAGTAAGATCCAGGAAAAACTGGTCTATGGGCGTGCCTTTGCCGAGTCCAACCTTCCGGTCATTGTCCTTGAAAGGGACAGCGCCAAGATCCGACAAGTCAATACAGCCGCAGCCGATCTATTGGATGGCGGAAAGAACGACATGATTGGTCTGCCTTTCCTTGATCTCTTCGGTGAGTCTGATTCTCAGCGCCTGAAATCGGCAATGATCAAGCTTGGTGAAAAAGTCTCTGTGACGAGCGTGTCCGGGCTGCTTGCCCCTGCATCGGACGGGCAGACGACCAGCCTGGATGCGGTGCTCTCAGGCGTCACCGGCGGGCTGGAGATAATCCTTGTTCTCTTCCCGCAGGCCCCACTGCCCTCCGGCGTCGTGGGGGGCGGACGGGAAACTCCCTCGGGCGGGAGCGATGGGACAGCAAGGGTTGAGGAGCTGGTTGGCTCTCTTTCAAGGCAATTGAGCTGGGAGCGTTTGACCCGGCAGATTATCGCCAAACTTCACGCCAGTCTCGATCGCGATACGGTTTTGCAGTGGGCGGCCGATTCGGTGGGGCGGGCCCTCAAGGCGAGCGCTTGTTTGATTATCCGCACGGACAGCCCGACTTCACCGATGGTCACGCACGAATATGCCGACCCGAATCTATCGCCGCTGGGACTGGGAAGGACTGGAGTCCTGCCTGCCAGAGCAGTTTCCAGTTTCAAGCAAAAGACGACCGCTATAGCCGATCTGTCGGCTGCCACAGCGCAGGGAGCCCTGGCACGAGAGGATCAAAATGTGCTGTTGGACAGCGGCGTCGGTTCGCTTATCGGCGCGCCCATCAGTTATCGTGGCACCAGTTACGGTATCATTGTCGCTCAGTGCGATGAAGCCCGGAAATGGACCACTCACGAAATAGAGCTGGTCGAGACAACAGCCACACAGGCTGCTCTGGCGTTGGCCAACGCTCAGTCGTATGCTCAGGTGAAAGACCAGCTTTTTAATATGAACCTCGTGAGCAACTTAACCCAGCAGCTGACCACGGCTCTCGATCAAGTCAGCCGGGGCGCCAGAGCGGAAAAAATTCCCGAGGGAATCCCGTCTGAGAGCCCTGCTTATCCGCTTTCAGTCAGAGAGATGGAAGTTCTCAAGCTCATAGCTTCCGGACTGGCCAATCGCGAAATTGCCCAGAAACTTTTTTTGACCGAATCGACAGTCGAATTGCATGCCTCGCGCATCAGGAAGAAGCTCAAATTGAAGAGCCGCACGGCTCTGGTCAAATTTGCTTGTGATAATCATTTGGTATGACGCTCCGGCGGCTGCGTCCCTTGCCGCCTCCGCTGTGAAGCCGGTCGCCGGCCGACGGCTCAACGCCGCCGTTGGCTTCCTGGTGGCTTCGTGGTAGCGGGGACGCTCCGGCGGCTGCGTCCCTTGCCGCCTCCGCTGTGAAGCCGGTCGCCGGCCGACGGCTCAACGCCGCCGTTGGCTTCCTGGTGGCTTCGTGGTAGCGGGGACGCTCCTTCGGCTGCGTGACAAAGGACAAGGCTGGTGGAGTTAGAGGCGACCGCGAGCTTTGATTTCTAGGTATTTGTCGACGAGTTTTTCTGATAGCTCTTGCGGCGGGCAGTCGAGGACGAGGCAGCCGCGGCGGGTGAGATGCGAGAAGGCCAGTTCGCGCTGGGCAAGCAGATCGGTGGCCACGGAGCGTTTATAGATATCTTCGATAATGAGATGTTGATTGGCAGCTACCTGCTCAATCTGGCGATCGCGCAGTGTGACGCAGAAGGGCAGATGGCGCGGGCTGAGGCTGGCAAGTCCGGTAAGGAGAGTCTGAGAACCGGTGGGATCGGTGAGATCGGTCAGTACAACCATCAAGGAGCGCGACTTTTGCGCTGAGGCAAAATAAGAGAGCGCGCCGACATAATCCGGCTCGACCATGCGCGGACGGGTATCGCAAACTGCTTCGAGGATTCTGGTCAGGTAGGCTTTGCCGCGGCGGGGCGGCATATAGAGCAGCGCCTTATCGGCAAAAATGCCAAAGCCTACCTGGTCGTTGCGGTACAAACCTGTAAGAGTCAGTGAAAGTGCCGCATTGAGTGCGTGATCGAAGCGGCTGAGTCCTTCGAGATCGGAGACCATCATGCGTCCGGCATCGACTAGCACCATTAATGTTTGCTCGCGTTCCACCTCATAGACGCGCACCACTGGTCTTTCTCTGCGGGCAGTCGCTTTCCAGTCTATGCCGCGCGTATCATCGCCGGACACGTATTCGCGCAGGCTGGCAAAATCTGTCCCGTGTCCGCGCTTGCGCAAGCGCATATCGCCGAGTTCGGACGAATGACTGAGTCTTACCGAAAGTTCTTGCAGGGCCATCAGATCGCTGTAGACTTTCACCTGTCGCTGAGCCGGCGAAGACACTTGCACCCAGAACAAGCCAAGGCGGCTCAGGTAGCGAACATTTATTTTGCCGAAGGTGTAAAGTCCTCGACTGCGCGGGGTCAGCACGTACTTGAGAGTAGCGCGTGATTTCTGAGCCAACTCGAAGACAAATTCCAGCACATCCGATTCAAGCTGGCGTGGGAAGTCATCACGTACTCTCACGTTCAGATTTCTAAGCCCCTGGTTGTAGACTTCGATTTCCACTGGATTGAGTCGTCCGATGGAAAGGCGGTCCGACACGGCACGTTGCGCGCTCAGGCAATTGGGGCGTGGGGTCAAGGCGAAATCGAGTGCCAGTAAACCTAAAATGAGGAAGTCATAGGCCATCCCGATTCTGGCGAAAACCGGATGCACGTAAGTGGCGAGAAAGAACACCAATCCCGATGCCAGCAAAACATACAATCTGCGGCTGGCGATTGGCATTTTATCTGGGCACCGGGACCAGACCGAGCAACTTGCTGATAACCTGCCCTGTCGTTGTGCCTTCCAGCTCTGACTCGGGAGTGAGAATTAGGCGGTGTCTCAAGACAGGCTGGGCTACAAACTTGATATTGTCAGGGGTGACGAAATCGCGGCCTTCAATAGCGGCGTGTGCCTTTGCTGCCGCCAGCCAGTATAGGGCAGCGCGGGGGCTGGCACCGAGCTGTACGTCGGAAAGACTGCGCGACTTCTGCACAAGTTGCATAAGATAGTTGAAGAGGCTTTCTTCGACTTTGACTTCCTTGAGCTGCCTGCGACAAGAGAGAATTTCGGCAGCGGTGACGACCGGCTCGCACTCAGCTGCGTTCCTGGCGTATTGCCGTGCCTGCCAGTTGCTCAGCATGCGCTTCTCAGCGTCGCCGCCAGGATAGCCGATGAGGATTTTAAGCATAAATCTGTCGAGCTGGGCTTCAGGCAGGGGGTATGTCCCTTCGAACTCGATGGAATTCTGGGTGGCAATCACCATGAACAGCTCAGGTAATTTTTCACTGCGCCCGTCGAGGTTCACCTGGCGCTCTTCCATGGCCTCGAGCAATGCTGACTGAGTTTTCGGTGCAGTGCGGTTGATTTCGTCGGCCAAAAGCAGGCTGGTGAAAATCGGTCCTTTTTTCAGGGCAAATGTTTTGGTAGTCAGATCGTAAATACTTGTACCCAGGATGTCGGAAGGCAGCATGTCCGGCGTGAGCTGGATGCGTCCAAATTCGGCGCCGATCATCTTAGCCAGGGTCTTGACAAGAAGGGTTTTGGCGGTTCCCGGCACACCCTCGAGCAGGGCGTGACCTTCCGCCAGAAGAGCAATCAAGAGCTGATCAATCACCATCTCCTGGCCCACAACAACCTGATTGAGGGCATCCTTGAGGCGGCTGAAAACCGCCGAAATTGGTTGTGTCAGTTGGGTACTCAGGAGCTGTCTCCCTCCGTTCTTTGTACTGCAATGCCCTGATAATCTTAGCGCAAAGGCTGAGGGGCATCGAATTTTGGCTTTACAGTTTCTACTTGCCGCTAACTTCTGAGGGCCATGCCGCGTGCACAAGAGCTGTTTGTCGGACAGGGAGCAAGGCTGACAGCCGTGCGCACGCAATGTACCTCAGGGAAGGAAAGAGATGCCTCAGGCGCCGCGCACGCGTCCAGCTTTCAGAAGCTCTTTCGAGTGGGCGAAGAGGCGATCACAAGTTCCGACCAGGTCAAGAAGCTCAGCCTCAGACATTGTTCCCCTGTCCAGAGCCGACTGTGACTGTTTCAAGAAAGCTTCGCATTCGCGTTGTGATAGCCCGCTGGATTCGGCCCAGGACTGAGAGATTTGCTCCGGGCTATCCTGGGGCGAAACGGTAAGAGCCTTGCACAAGCGGGCTTTGAAGGAGCTGAAGATCATTGACCAGGCTGTATCCCTGGCGCGGGCGCGTCTCAGGGCTGCAGCCAGCCCTTCAATGAAATCAAGGTTCGAGATGCGGCGCTTTACCAGCAGCGGTTCTGGCATGCCGAAACGGTGGTTGGCGCTGAAAAAGGCCACAAGAGCAATGATGAGCAATTGGAGGCAGACATAGCCTACGGGGCTCTTTGCCAGAAATATAATCAGGCTGCCACCCGAGGAATATCCGTGGCAACGCTCATCGAAGAAGATCTTGCCAGGAGAAGTAGCAAACCAGTTAATCAGGAATTGGAAGTTGGACCAGTTTTGCTTCTGCGAGAAGTGACGATTTGAGCCCAGAAGAGGGATGGTCCCGACCAGGCAACGTCCGGCGCCGGCGTTGACCTGGCTGAGGAGCACACCGGATTCGTCCTCGAGCAAGGCGTTCCCGCCCTTCAGGCGGCTTTCGGCGCTGACAATCAGCTTCGGCGCAAAAGCAGCTTCCGGTAGATGGGTTCCCAGAGGCACGGACTCATCCGTTACGCTCTTGGCGTCGTATGCCTCCAGCCCGAGGTTGCCGATCAGGTGTCTGCCACTGCGGAAAACGAAATAGTCAAGATAGATCAGGTCATTGCCCTGGCGAACCCACTTCAAAATGTTCTTGACGTCGAGGTCAGAGGGCGTCTCGGAAGGCGCCACTATCACCAGCGTGCCACGCACATCTTTCAAATTCCGGTAAGGCAGCTCCCATGTGCCGGAGTCCCTGCCTGTTTTCCGGGTGAGCTCCAGCAAGCCGCTGTAACCGCTCTGGCGGGTGTTGTAAGTCGAGGGGAAACTCATGGCTTCCGGCATAAATCTGTCCATCTGCGCATTGAAGCTGGAGGAGACAAGCACCAGTCCGATGGAAACTATCAGGAAAGAGAAAAGTTGCCACCACAGTCGATGCTTGCCGCTGCCGGGGTCGAGGGGCAAGCTCGAAAGCGCAGTGGCGCCCTCTTGCAAGTCGTTAACTTGCACCTGCCCTGGGGCATCTGAGCTGGAAGCTTCTTCTTGCACTGCCATTAGGCTTGAGCCTCAATTCTGGATTTTCTGGCTGCATCCGTCTGAGCAACTGCCGGCTCAAGCTTTGCGAGAGCTTGGAGAGTCTCCTCATAATCGGCGGCCGATGCTTCCTTGTTGCCGAACCAGATTAGCTCAACCAGGTTGGAAATCTGGCGGAAGCCCTTCTGAATGTCTGGATAGGAGGACAGAGCATAAGAGTATTCATAGTTGGTTCTGGTCGGGGCAAATTCAGCCAAGTGATTTTCGTGCATGTATTGCAGCAAAGACAGATAGAGTGCCCGGCAGGCGCCTCGATAATCAGCGCTTGCCGAAAGCGTATGAGCCTGCTCCTTCCAACCAGAGGCATCGAGCAGTTCTTCTATCTGAGAGGCACCCTTTCTCAGGCGCTTGTTGGCCAGGGACTGCTGGCGTAGCCTGCGCCAGAGGACAAAGGCGAGCACGAGCATGGCTAGGGCCCCGGCAGAATAAATGAGTATCTGGAGGAGGCTGCTGAGCGAGCGGCTGTCGGAGCCGCCGAAATGGTGCCCGCGGTTGAAAATCCAGTCAAGCAAATCGAGGATGAATCGCCAGATGCGGGCGATCACTTCTTGAATCCTGAGCACGAAATCCGGCGGCTTGTGGAAGTGATAGTTTCTGGACACATCCGCTATTTGCTTGCTGATGTCTTCGAATTTCATGAATCAAGCAGCCCTGGACTGGAGGCTCTCAAGACGCCGGGCTATGTCCAGCCCTTCGGTGCGCATTCTCAGATCGTAATAGAAGAGCGCGAAGGCAAAAAATATGGACGGTCTCAGAACAAGCCCCACCAGGGACTCCCAGACCTGGTTTATTACCATGACATAGATCGGCGCTTTGTAAGTATCGGGAAGCGTATCGGTGGCAAGCCCGTGCCGGAACAGGTCGAACAGGGTAATCGCCACTACTGGTAGTGATAACGGGTAAGTGATTACGCTGAAGACTAGCATGAGCAAAAGTCCGAAGCCAAGAGCTCGCCAGAAGCTCCCCAGAGTGAGCTTCAAGCTTCTGCCTATGATGCCGGGCACTGTCTCATCCTCGCAGGCGAGCACGCACAAAGCAATCAGCCCGGCCAGGGCATAGACAGCGCATGAGAGGAAGAGTCCCAGGACTGTGATCAGAGCACCGATGGAAACAAAGAGCGGCTTGGTCTGACTACCTCCCACGAAGCTCATGAGGAGTGCAGGCAGAAACCACAACATGATCACAATGCCAAGGAAGAGTCCACCGGCGAAATAAATTCCCAGGATGGCAAATTTGCGCTTGAACATTATCTTGTCGGCGGAGACGTAATCAGGAGAAAACCCGATAAGTACACGCACGAGAGCCAGCTGCCGGATTGTCATCACCCAGCCGGACAGGCTCAGCACGATAGTGGCTATAAATCCAAGAAAGAAAAGCCCGACTGCGCCGGAGAAATCTTTGCTCTCGGCAATGCTTGCCGCCCCGTAGCTGACTACCCATTGCAGAGCCAGAGCCCCGATGGAAGCGAAGATCGTCGGCACGATCAGAGCCCGGAAAATCAGTGGCAGATTGCGGCGACAAGTTCGGAAGGCGCGTCCGATGATATCTCCCACTGCTTGAAGACTGTCCGGCGGGCTATCAAACAAATTTAGACTCCTTGCTGCTATAGCTTAAAGGTTACACCCAAGTACACCCTTATTTGTACCCGGTCGGCAGGTCTTAAGGCAGAAATGTTCTTGCCGACAAACTGTGCCGTGCGGCGGATTGTCTCTCAATCAGTGCTGTCTATCTATTACAATCCAGAACATGATTGCTTCTCCCCGACGACATCATTTCACAGCCAGCGGGCTCGTCCTGGCACATGAGCATGTCTTGCTCGTCAACCACAGGCGTATAGGGGCCTGGGTGCCCCCGGGCGGGCACGTTGAGGAGTTTGAATTACCGCATCAGACGGTCGTCCGGGAGATTGTGGAAGAGACAGGAGTAGTTGTCGAGGTTCTTGGCGACCGCGTGCCTGCTGAAAGCCATCCCGACGCCATTTTTCTTTCCAGCCCGCTTTATATGCAGAGGGTGAGTGCCATCGAGCGCGGTGAAGAGTTCTATCACATCGATCTGGCGTTTCTCTGCCGTCCACTCTGGCTTCCCGGGCAAGGACAGCTGTTTTCAACGGGGCAGGCACCGCCAGGTGACCAGAGAGATGGGGATCCTTTCGGGACTGAGGTGAAAGATGTGGCAGCGTCTGATAAGCCACCTGGAAGTTCCCGCAGGCATGAAGTCAAAGAGGTACGCTGGGTGCGGCTTTCGGAGCTCGACACCGTGAGGCTGGCTGACAACGTGGCACAAGCCATTGCGCTGGCGGTCTCAAAGCTTGCTCAGTATGAAGCGGAGGAGAGACGGTCTATTGTCAAGCCCCCTTGTCCCAATCCGGGTTACAACAAACACATGAAATAAGAGATACTGAAAGAGGATTTCCATCCAAATCTGGCATAAAGAATAGAAGGCGCACTGAATCTGACGGACACAAATGACAACAGCCCTTGTAAAAAAACTTACCGGTGTGCGGGATTTCAAGAAAATCCTGGAGACGACAGTCAAAGAGATTGGCGAGCAATATGCCGCTGACATCAGCCAGATCGTCCTCAGCAATCCGCTCGATCGCAACCTTACTTCCATTTGCGAATACAGAGCTTTCCCCGATGAGGACCCGGGCGAAATACCGAGCATGACTTTTGCTTTGCCTCTGCAAGGACTGGGTATTGGCATGTTCTCCATGGCGCGCCGGGATCCTATGTCCGAGGAGGAAATCAACGAAGTCCGCATAACGATGGCCGAGTTGTGTGACATCGTTCGCCATGCGCAAATCAATGATGTAGTCCAGCGCGATACGTTCCGCGATACCTTCCTGGTGGAAATCGGCAACGTCATGAATTATTCGCTGGGTATCGGCGATGCTTTGTTCATGGTTGTGAACATCCTGGGCAAGGTCTTGAACTCAAGCCGGTGTCTCTTCATTTGTATCGATGACACTCAGGCCGGGTGGAAATGCTATGAATTCTGGCAGAGAGATCGGGTGCAAAGCTGCCAGGAATTCGGTTGGCCCACAACCGATTCGCCAATCATCGCTCAGTCACTTCTGTCCAGAAGCCCGTTAATTATCCTGGAAGGGAGCCAGAACTCTTACGTTTCGCCCGTGCAGGAAGAGTTGCAGTTGATCGGGGTGAGATCGCTTCTAGGCGTTGCTTTGAGGTCCGGCGAGGACACGCACGGCTGTATCATTCTTCAGCAGTGCGAGTCACGGCATGCCTGGACTCGCGGCGAGGTCGATATGGTGCAGAATGTCGCCGACACCGTCGCCAAAGCGTTGGCACGTCTTCCACAGGAGAAGCGTTCCCGCGAGCCGATTATGCGCTTGCACCAGCGAGAAGTGGCTCAGGCGGCAGGAGAAGAGAAGGAGAGCATTCTCGCCGTTCGACGCGCATTGCGCGGCGCGCTCGGGCAACAATCCATTCCCAGCGCTCAAAAAACATCTGCGCCGCTGCCCCCACCAAAGCCGGCCCCGGCGCCGGTAGATGTTGCACCGCCCCCGGCCCCGGCGGCCTCTGCCTGGGTGCCGCCTCCGCCTGCTGTAGCGCCGGAGTCCACTACCGTGGGCAACATCGGTGCTCTGGCTGACGTCATCGTTCAGCAGGCTGGAGCCAGCGAAACTGCCGACGAGCTGTCTGCAGCCGCCTCTCTCAACAGTTTGCTGGGAGGTTTGAGAGGGACAAGTGGTGAAGTCCCCAAACCGCTCTCGGCAGCCACGCCATCCGCGCTTGATTCGGCGTCGCAGTTTCCTTCCCCCTGGGGACAGGAAGAAGCTGTCGCCTCGGCGGCTAGTGCCGATAGTTTCGCTCCGGCAGCGCCAGGCGCAGGCTCACCCACAACATCGCCGCTCCAGAAATGGGACAGTCTGGATCTCGAGTCCATCCCCAAGCCGCTGTCCCCGGGCAGGGCGGCGCCGTCTTCACCGGGGGGCAGTCCATGGGGAAATCTGGATGATATTTGCAGCCCGGGTGCAGCAAGCGCGCCGGCACAACCGGACTCTGGACTGGCGGCAAGCAGCTCCTGGGGTAATCTGGATGATATCCCGACCCCAACTTCCGGTCCGGCCCGAGCCGGGCTCGGCGGTGCCATGCTTTCCAAAGGCAAGGGTGGCGCTCAAGCTTCCAGTCCTTTGTTGGCATCTCTGCACCGTGACAAGTCAAAGTTTCCGCAGCCGCAGTCCGAGTTTGTCGAAGGACCGCCCCTGGAAATTGACGAAGTCAAGGCTCAGGAGAAGATCCAGAAAGTGTTGTCCTCGTCCAATCCGACAAGCGACTATATTTTTGCCTTGCCGGGGCTCGACGCAAGAATGCTGGGGCGTATCGATGGCTGGGTCTCTCAGGTCGAGCAAAAGGACAGGTACACGGAGGGACATTCGGTGCCTGTAGCCGAATTTTCAGTGGCAGTCGCCCGCTTGATTGGGCTTCCGCAGCAAGAAGTGGACAATGTGCGCCTGGCTGCCGTCCTCCATGACATA
>JAHFBI010000456.1 GCA_023250095.1 Candidatus Melainabacteria bacterium | reverse complement strand
CACAGGAGAATAATTCCAAGCCATTGCCCGACCTTCGACATTCCGCTCCATTCATTGATGGCGCAGACCCAGGACAAAAGCCAGCAGCCGCCGATCAAACCGAAGAGATCGAAAAAGAACTTCTCCTGTGCCGCTGTCGGGAAAAGACCGTGAGGCTCGATATCAGAAAAAAACAAGGGCATGAGGCAAAGGCTGGTAATGGCGTAGCCAGCCATCAGCACTGCGGTGCCGAAGACAATCTCGCGGTTCTTTCTGGAAATATTTCCTTTCAAATACGATTCTCAAGAACTCTTGTGCGGCAGACGATTCCCATTATCGGCGATCGGGAAGTTATTGAGGCCCTGCGTAACGACGGTGAGCTTAAAACAGGCTTCTGATACTGCTTTTCTACTGGTGGATGCGCAAGTTCCGCCGATGTCGAAGAAGATGAAGCGGGTTTAATTGCGGAAAATCCCACTAAAGCTTTGCCATTCGGTTGGCTTCGGAACAAAATACCTCTTGGATTCCCCATTAAAAGATATATAATTTCAGCGGTGGCGGGGATTTGGGCATTATGGTTGTCACAGGCAAAGAAGGATCGCAAGGTCCCATCATCTATCTCGGGTATGTCGGCGTGACGAGGAACCTTTAAGTGGCGCGTTCGGCACTGAAAGATCTCAATATTAGAACCCGTTTGCTTCTGCTGTGTCTCGCCGTGGCCACGCCGCTTCTGGCGATGTGCGGTCTGATCATCTGGAAGGAATACCAGGGGCTCTCTCAAACAGCGCAGAGGGCCACGACGTTTCACGACGCCATTGCCATACGCAGCCTGTCTCACTGGATCTCCACCCAGCGCAACGAACTGGAAGCGCTAGCCGTGCTGCCGGAAATTCAGCGGGCGGACAACAGGCTGACAGGGCAACTTCTGGTAACGCAAGCAAGGCTGGAGCCTGACTGGAACATGCTGGCTCTGGTTGATTTGCATGGCAAGCCTCTGTCCGCCAGTGCCAAGACATTGCCTAAAGTTGAAGATGGGTTGCAATCACTGCCCTTCTTCAAGAACATCCTTTCTTCCGGGCGCGCGCAGGTCTCGGGCTATCTCAATTGCCCTCTCAGCGGGGTGCCTTCTGTGCTTATCGGGCAGCCTGTTTATGTCAGGGGGAAGTTCAGGTCGATTCTGATAGCTTCGATCAAGCCTCAGTCCATTACGCAGTTGTTTAGCGGACTCGGTGAGGCGCACGGCAGCGTCATAGTGGTCGTCGACAAAGGCAAGCGTGTCATTGCCCGAACTCTCGATAACGATAAGTGGGTAGGCAAGGACTTTTCCAATGCCAAGACAGTGACTGCCGCGTCAAGGGCCCGGAAAGGAACGCTGGAGATAGTGGGGATCTGCGATCCCACGCCGCGGACTTATGCTTTCGACCGTGTTCCGGAGACCGACTGGATCGTAATTGTCGGCATCCCCACGCAGGCCATTTACGGCTCCGCCCACGATCGACTTTTTATGATGGTATTGTCGGCGGTGCTAGCTGTGGGGCTATCTGTTCTGATGGCTTACGCTTTTACAGGACACTTTACAGGGCCTATTCACGAGCTTGTGCGGGAGGCAGTGTCCATCGGGCGTGGGGACCTGAGCAAGCGGGTGCACTTGCATCAGGGCGGGGAACTGGGGCTTCTGGCCCGGGCGTTCAATCAGATGGCCGTCAACCTGGAGCTCAATTCTCAGCACAAATTGATGGTGGAAAAAATTTCTGAATCCATCAGGCAATCTCTCGATTTGGATCAAATTCTCAATACTACGGTTCTCGAGCTCGGGCGTGCCCTGTCAGCCAGTCGTTGCTGCCTGGCGCTCGTCGGTATGGATCGTGCTCTGGATTTGACCGGAGCGCAATTGGAATTCGATTATGTCTGGTGGGATCCCGAGCGTGGCGGGACTGCCTTGAAGAACCGGTCTGTTGTGATTACGCAGAGAAGTATTTTGAAGATTATTCTCGATCAGCAGGCGATACTGTCGCTGGATGTTATGGATGCATCCACCTTTACACCGATGTTTGAGAAGGCGGAAGCCTCGCCGGAAGACTGGCGATCAATCAAATCGCTCATCGCTTGCCCGATTGTACTTGACGAACAGCCCCTGGGAATGATTCTTGTCCACCAGTGCGACGAACGGCGCGCCTGGATCGATCTCGAGCTGGAGCTTGTGGAGGACGTAGCCAGACACGTGGCTCTTGCCCTGGACCATGCGGGGCTTTTCACGAAGACCAAGACGCTTGCCGAGCAGGAATCGCTTATCAACCACATCGTGCGTGCGGTGCGCACTTCGCTGGATACGGACACCATCCTGTCTACCGTCACTGAAGAGTTGTGCAAGGCGCTGGATGTGGATTATTGCCAGATAGCTCAGCCGCGCCCCGAAGGACCGCTTGTGATCACGCACGAATTTCATCGGGAGGGGCTCGAGGCGAGGAAAGGTGTGAGCCTTTACGGGCAGAGCCTTGATTTCGATCCAGGCTCCCAGACAGCTCCGGAGCTGAGATCCGTGCTGGGCATTGATATGGGTGCTTTGCTCGTCTCGGGCGGGGGTGTAAGCGCCGAGGACGACGGTAAGACTCTCAGGGAAGCGCCGATTGCCATTATTCCAGATGTGTCGCAGGATCGCAGGACAGCCAAGTTCAAGGAATTCCTCCAGGTGGTGGGCAGCAAGTCTCTGATTGCCGCGCCGCTCCTGCGTGACGACCGCGCGCTCGGGATCTTGATTGTCCACCAGTGCAAGGAAAGGCGCGACTGGCAGGCCGGTGAGGTGCGCTTGCTCGCGGCAGTTGCCGACCAGCTCGCCGTTGCTATCTCGCACGCGCAATTGTTCG
>JAHFBI010000455.1 GCA_023250095.1 Candidatus Melainabacteria bacterium | reverse complement strand
CGCGGACAATTCGCTGCTTGCCGGATGGCTTTGTGCGATAGCTTCCTTACGGTGCAAGAGAAGATCGTCGAGCTGTTTTTGCAACTTGACTGCGTATCTGCGCATGGTGTCCAGGTCCACGCCATGTTTGCTGTCTCGAGCATCACGGAGGCGATCGAGGGCGGCTTCCATGGTCGAGCCTGCCACCATGTCAATGTTGGCACCGACCCTCAGCCATCCGGCGTGCTCGAAGAGATCCTTTGGAGCTCTCTTTATGCGCTTGCTGCTCAAGTAGGAGAAGCGCCCGGCTCCGTTAATGAAAGCGCCGCAGCTTGTGAGAGTGGAATTGATCAGGCTGTAAGCGAACCAGCGTCTCCCTGCCCAGGGGCTCCGCAGATTATGCAGCTTCAAATTGCAATTGAGTTTCATCAGCTCGATCTCTTTGGTTATTACCGCGTCAGTCAGATCGCACACGGGTTCCTCATGTGCTCCGTCCGGGGCTGTGGCTTGAGCCCAGGCGCAGGGAGAACACAATGTGTTTGCCAGGACCGACACGGACATTATCAGACCAAGAGCGAAGTGTTTCATTTCTCCTCCTGTATGTGAATGGACGCCCGGTGCGCAACGGCGGCGCGCCGGACATGGCAGGAATTGCCGCGTTGCCGGCTTGCCGGGGCGGTATCAGATATAGTGATAAATTGGGAAAGGGTTTGTGAAGCGCGAACGCGATGCAGGTGCACCGAAACCAGGCTCGGTGCCTGGGAGTTCGCGGTTGCAGTAGTCGAGTTGTCTGTCGGTGTTTCCAAATTCATTCTTACAGCGGCCGGTTAAGGGCCGTTTAAGAGCGGACGTAACGAAAGCTTGCGGGGAAGCAGTGAGGATTTAACCCCTCCTTAATATCAAGGGTGCCACCATGAATTGGTAGCTGGATACCGCATGGAAACTTCACTTTGAGAGATACATGATGAATCTGGAACTGATAATTGCCATGGGCGCGATTGCTCTTGCGCTTTCTTTCGATTTCGTCAACGGGTTTCACGACACGGCCAACGCCGTTGCCACGGTGATCTATACAAAGGCTTTGAAGCCGGCGGTGGCCATCGCCGTCTCCGGCATCCTCAATTTCGCAGGTGCAGTGCTTATCGGCACGGCCGTGGCCAAAGTCATTACTAAGATAATTCCGCAAGATAGCGTATCGCTCACACTCGTTGTAGCGGTTCTTGCCGGCGCACTCGTTTGGAACGTTCTTACCTGGTGGTTCGGTTTGCCTGTTAGCTCTTCGCACTGCCTCATCGGCAGTTTGTTCGGCGCAGGTATTGCTGCCGGCGGTATGACCGGAGTCAACTGGGCGGAGCTGAACAAAGTAATGATGGCCTTGTTGCTTTCGCCCTTGGCCGGCTTTGGCGGTGGTGCCCTTGTGACGTGGGTTGTTCTTTCCCTGACAAAAAAGACCGATGTCGACCGCCAACCTCGGTTTTTGCGCTGGGCTCAAGTGATGTCTTCGGCTTCCGTGAGCTTCACCCACGGTGGCAACGACGGTCAGAAAACCATGGGCATCATTACGCTCATTCTTGCCGCCGAGCTGCCGCAATTTGGTTACAGGCTCGATCATGTGCCTATGTGGGTGATGATTGCCGCTGCAGCCGCCATCGGCTTGGGAACAACCATTGGCGGCTGGCGAGTGATAAGGACCGTGGGCACGAAGATTACCCAGCAGAAGATTCTTTACGCTCAAGGCTTCGGTGCCGAGTTCAGCACTGCCGCCATCAGTTACGCAGCTTCCTTGATGGGGGCTCCGATCAGCACTACTCATACTTTGACTTCGGCGGTAGCCGGCGGAGTGGTGCCGGCACATGGGCTCAATAAGCTCAATCTAAAAACAGTCCAGCTCATCGCCCTGGCCTGGTTGCTGACGCTGCCGGTTGCTGCTTTGCTTTCGGCATCCAGCTACACCGTATTGCACCAGATTCTTCCTTTTGGGCCGGCAAAGCAGGGACTGGCTGTGAGAGGAGCCCATAGGTGAAACATATGGTGGCTGCCATCAATGTGAGGGTGGCTCGGCAACATACGCTTGCCAAGTCACAAGCTTTGCGGTATTCTTGACTAGTGTCGCGTCGCTGAGCCTTGTGCTGTCGCCAGCGGTAATAGCCGCAGGCTGGACTCTCAGGAATAAGGCGCTAAGCATCCAAGGAAGGTTGTCCTGGATTGCGCCGAGCAAGGGGCAGTGTCGCCTTCTAAAAGAGGACGGGTGATAGAAATGATGATCCCACAAGTTTCAAGCAAGATGTCTGATTGCGGCAAGCATTGACGCGCATTCTCGGCTCTTCCTGGATATAACATCCGCGACGGTCCATAAACTTTCGCCAGTGGCTTTGTTCTGTGTCGAGAAAGCGCTCTGACTTACCGGTCAGATGGGCAGGCGTTTTCTTTTGTTCGCAGCGTGGAGTCGCCTTTTTGTCGTTTGGATTTCATCTGGAGTAGATGTATGTCGTACAACATCTTGGAAGTTAGAAATTTGCGCAAGGAGTTCGGTGCGGTGGTAGCCGTCGATGATCTTTCTTTCTCTGTCAGAGACGGCGAGATAATCGCCTTGCTTGGCGCAAACGGTGCCGGCAAAACGACGAGTATTCACATGCTCCTCGGGCTGATCACGCCTAATCTGGGAGAGATAACTATTTTTGGCAAGGATATGCGCAGTCAGAGGGTGTCGATTCTGAAAGGGATGAACTTTGCCTCTGCCTATCAGTTTGTCCCATACAATCTCAAGGTCTGGGAAAATCTGTATGTCTTCGCTCAAATTTACGAAGTGAAAGAGCACCGCAAGAAGATAGCGGAGCTGCTGGAGCTTTTCGAGCTGTCGCACCTGGAA
>JAHFBI010000174.1 GCA_023250095.1 Candidatus Melainabacteria bacterium | reverse complement strand
GGTCCAGGCCCGGCTCCGCAATTTATGCCAATCACGTCCGGGCGCTCATCTGCAAGATCAAGGAGCAAACGCACGGCATCTTCCGGAGAAGTTCCCAGCACAGTGTGCCCTTCGGTGGTGAAACTCAGTTGCGCCACAACCGGCAATTTGGAGAGCTTGCGGGCAGCTCGGATGGCAGTGGCGGTTTCGACAAGACCAGCCATCGATTCGATCATGAAAAGATCTACGCCGCCGGCGAGCAATCCTTCCATCTGCTCCTTGAAAGCCGCCTCCAGATCCACTTTGCTCGTGTCGCCAATCGGAGCCAGAAGCTTGCCAGTGGGACCGATTGAGCCGGCGACAAACACCGGCTGTCCAGCTATCTCTCTGGCATTGCGGGCAATCTTGGCTGCCCACACATTTATTTGCCAGACTTCATTTTCCAGTCCATAAGCAGCAAGCCGATAGCGATTGCCGCAAAAGGAATTTGTCTCAATGACATCAGCGCCGGCGTTGATGTAGTCGATATGCGCCTGCTGGACCATGTCCCGGTTTGTCAGGTTCAGATGCTCGAAACTCGATTCCGGGGTAGCGCCTCGCGAGTACAGCAGAGTGCCCATGGCTCCGTCGCAAAGAAGCGGTCTCATCCTCAGCGCTTCCAGAAAGGAATGTGTCATTGAATTGCTGCCTGCCTGTTAGGAGATTTTGGAGATTGGAGATTAAGGATCTGCGCTTCATTATCGTTTATATACAGCAGATATCCGCAAGGGCGGTTCTCCGCCGTAAACAGCCTTGAGCTATGTTGCAAAATTGTCTCAGTTGCCGGTGCGGCAGCCTTGCCGCATCTGACGGGCTGGCAGGAGTGATGGGCCCTTCAGCCAGACGAGGATGAGAGGCGACGAAATGCCCCGCCGCAGCCATCCTGATAATATACCGGGGTGGGCTCTTTCTTGCCCTGGCTTCCCTGTTTATAAAATCGAGCTCATCGAGTGTCTACCAACCCGACCTACATTCGCAATTTCTCAATCATTGCCCACATCGATCACGGCAAATCCACTCTGGCAGACAGGTTGCTTGAGACGACCGGGACTATCGCCAAACGCGATATGCAGGCCCAGGTTCTCGACACGATGGACATCGAGCGCGAAAGGGGTATTACCATCAAGGCCCAGCCAGCCAGAATGGATTACAAGGCCAGCGACGGGCAAAATTATGTCCTCAACCTGATAGACACGCCCGGTCACGTCGATTTCGGCTATGAAGTCTCGCGAAGCCTGGCGGCTTGCGAAGGCGCCTTGCTTGTCGTGGACGCCAGCCAGGGCGTGGAAGCGCAGACGCTGGCAAATGTGCAGCTGGCTCTTGATAACGGTCTGGAGATTGTGCCTGTCATCAATAAAATCGATCTTCCAAGCGCCGAGCCGGAGCGTATACGCCACGAAATTGAAGAGGTACTGACTCTTGACGCCAGCCATGCCGTTCTGACCAGCGCCAAGAGCGGCATCGGCATTAGCGATGTTCTGGAAGCCATCGTACATTTCGTACCACCGCCGCCGGATACTGCCGATAAACCGCTGCGCGCGCTGGTTTTCGACAGCTACTACGAAAGCTACCGGGGAATCATCGTTTATTTCCGGATTGTCGACGGCGGCATCAAGGTCGGCGACAAGATCCGCTTCATGGCCAATGACAAGAATTTCGAGATAACCGAACTCGGGATCTTGCGCCCGCAGCAACAGAAGGTCGACGAACTCGGTCCAGGAGAAGTAGGCTATCTGGCGGCTTCCATCAAGGACGTCGCCACACTCGTCGGCGACACAATCACGCATACCGAAGAGCCGGCTCCTGAACCCCTGCCAGGCTACCGCCCGGCCAAGCCGATGGTATACGCGGGCATATACCCCGTGGACAACGATCAGTACCCCGAGCTCAGAGAAGCTCTCGAGAAACTCAAGCTCAACGACTCGTCGCTGTTTTTCGAGCCCGAGACATCGGATGCCCTCGGCTTCGGCTACCGCTGCGGCTTCCTCGGGCTCCTGCACATGGAGATCATTCAAGAGCGCCTGGAAAGGGAATATGCTCTCACGCTGATCACCACAGCCCCTTCAGTGGTCTACCGCGTCACCAAGACCGACGGCACAGTCTTGATGGTGGACAATCCAGCCAAGCTCCCGGAGCCCAATTATCGCGAGATGATCGAGGAGCCGTACGTCGAGGCCTCGATACTTGTGCCCAACGAATATGTGGGTCCGGTTATGGAACTGGCGCAAGGCAGGCGCGGGATTTTCATCGACATGAAATATCTCGATCCACGCCGTGCCATGCTGCATTACGAGATTCCGCTGTCCGAAATCATCACCGACTTCTTCGATCAGTTGAAGTCGCGCTCGCGTGGATATGCCAGCCTTGATTATCATTTCAAAGAATACAGGGAGTCGCGCCTGGTGAAGCTGGATATTCTCATTGGCGGCGAGCCGGTCGACGCCCTTTCAGCCATTGTGCACTTCGAGCGAGCGCAAGCTTACGGCAGGCACCTGGCTGAAAAGCTCAAGAAGTTGATCCCACGCCAGCTTTTCGAAGTGCCAGTTCAAGCGGCAATCGGCGGCAAAATCGTTGCCAGGGAAACAATCTCAGCCCAGCGCAAGAACGTTCTGGCCAAATGCTATGGAGGCGACATCAGCCGCAAACGCAAGCTTCTGGAGAAACAGAAGGAAGGCAAAAAACGCATGAAGTCCGTCGGAAAAGTGGAGATCCCGCAAGAAGCTTTCATGGCCCTTTTGAAGCTCGAAGAGTAGGCTGCCCGATGACTCAGACGGGAAACGAGAAATTTCTTGCCGATGCCTGGCGCACCAGAGATGCGCTCTATCAGGAGCTCTTCGGTCCCCATACCTATTGCCTGCCCAAATTGTACGCTCCGCCAGCTGCGCCGGCACCAGGCTTTGCCCTGGCAGTTGACGGACACCCGTCCGAGGGCACATTCGCCTCGGCCATGTCTCAGCAAAAGATCACGGTTCTGAGCTATGCTCCCGCCGAGAATCGTCCATACTGGATGTACCTGACAGCCGGGTTGAGCAATCCCTGGTTTCAAGATCATCCAGACGAAGTCTCCGGCTTCGGTTGCGAACTGATGATCAAATGCAACAAGGACTCGCGCTGGCCCGTGCGCATGCTCAAGCGCCTGTCCTACTACATTCTCAGTTACAGCGGTACTTTGAGCCCGGGTGTTATCCTCAGCATGGAATCACCGCTTACGGTCAACAACAAAGCCAGCCTAAACAATATTTTCGTCTGGTATGCCGATGAGGCGCCCGACTGCTGGTATCAGCTACCTTCCGGCGGTTTCGGGATTTTCTGCACGATCGGCATCACAGAAGACGAATGCCGCTTTGCCGAATCGATTGATGAATACGGCACCTGGTGCATCCAGCAAGTGCTCCGGCAGACCGGCACCGCACAGGTAACCGACCCCGAGAGATCATCGGTCATGGAGAAAGAGGGCATAGGCAGTATCTTGCAATCAGTCCGGGCTTATGCGGAGAATTTCCGCCTGATCAGCCACTGAGACAGGATAACGCAATTCATATACAGCAGATATCTGCCGGCATGGCTGCCGCCGCCGGCAGTGGCAGCCAATTGAACTATCGCTGCCGAGGCAGTAATATTTGCTGGGGTGATACCGGCAACGGTGACTGCTTGAAAGGGGTGGGCAAGTGGATCCCAGAAATACCGAGGGCAGCCCGGTCGCGCCAGGGGTGCAGGTCCATGTCGACAAGAGAGCCGACACGCCTTGCGGACAACCGGACAAGGCAGCCGCGGGCAACCCATCCGAGTGCCTTGTAGGCACGGTACTTGACGAGCGCTATGAGATCCTTTCCCGGCTGGGCGAAGGCGGCATGAGCGTGGTTTACAAAGCAAGACACAAATTGCTAGATAAGCTCGTCGCCATCAAAGTCTTGCACGGGCACCTGACCGGCAACAAGGAAATACTCCAGCGCTTCCAGCAAGAGGCCAGAGCCCTCAGCAGCCTGAGCCACCCAAACATCCTATCCGTGAGCGCATTTGGAGTATCGCCTGAAGGAAGGCTCTATCTGGTGATGGACTTGCTGGAAGGGCGGAGCCTGTCCGCCATCATCCAGGAGGAAGGTCCACCGGGACAGCAGAGCAGCCAGAAAATCTTCGTTGAGGTATGCGATGCCCTGGCATACGCGCATGCTATGGGAGTAATACATCGAGATCTCAAACCGAGCAATATCATAATTGTAGGGGACCCCGAGCAAGAAGGCCAGGTCAAGCTGGTCGATTTCGGCATTGCAAAGGTGCTGCCTCAAGAAGGAAGTGCGGCTCAGCCCCTGACGCAAGCCGGCGCCTTGTTCGGAAGCCCTCCATATATGAGTCCTGAGCAGTGTCTCGGGCAGACACCGGACTGCCGCTCGGACATTTATTCGCTTGGCTGCTTGATGTACGAGGTGCTCACCGGGCGACAGCCTCTGACTGGCGATACCGCCCTCGATACCATGTACAGGCAGGTGTCGCAGATACCCCTGCCCTTTGCCTCCGTACTCCCGGCAAACAAGATATCGCCCGGCATGGAAGCAATTGTCTTCCGGGCAATGGAGAAACAGCCGGCAAAACGATATCAAAATCCTCTCGAGCTCAAAGAAGACCTTCTGGCACTGTCCGAAAATATTTTGCCCCAGGCGGCTATGGCCAATCTTGAAGCTGCAAGAGCGACCGGACCACGACAAATCAAGCTCCCGCGCCCCAGTCGCGCCCTTATTCCGGTATCGGTCCTGGCGGCACTTTGCCTGACGGCATTGCTTTCGTGGACTTTCGGGGAGCGAGTGTTCTTCTTACTTTCTTTGCCGGTCCTCTTGCCTCACTGCCAGCAGCAAATCGCCGAAGCTGAAAGATCTTTTGGTCAGAACTCACCTGAACATGCCCTGGCATCCTCCCGCCTGGCAGACATTTACTGGAGCGCCGGAAAGGTACCCGAGTCCCGGGCAATTTATTTGAAAGTGACCAAACTCCTTTTGCTGAACGCGGCATTGCCTGCCTACTCCGGCAACGCCGTTCTAAAGAAGTCAGCCGTGCAGATAGTCTGTCGGGCGCTGTCCGACTGCCCCCAGGATATGATTGTGGCTATGGAGCGCATGGGCGGGGAATTTCAGCGCAGCGGCGATCTCCTTGAGTCCAGGCTTTTCTTCGAACGTCAGTTATCAGCGGCCGGGCAACTCTCCGATTCCAGGCTGGAGGCATCAGCCCTTGTCCATCTGGGCGATCTCTGCCTTCTTGAAAAAGACCTGGACAGTGCTGAGTCTTACTACCGACAAGCCTTGCAAAAAACCGAACGGCTCTCATCTGCCGATGCTTCCGAATCGCTGGCATTTGTATGCGAAAAGCTTGGCGAGTGTTACTTGCAAGAAGGCAAGACGGCTCAGGCAGAGCACTCCTTCGAACAGGCGCTATCAGCTCTTCCTTCGGCAACAGAAGCACAGCGCTTGAATAGAGTCATATTTCACCTGCCGAAACTGGAGCGATGCTACATCCTACAAGGCAAGAATCAACGCCTGGAGCATCTCTTGAGACAAGAGATTGCTGTCCTGGAAAAACTGCTGCCCTCTCAATGCGAGAATCTGAAGCTCGCCTGGCACAAGCTCGGCGATATCTATTACCGCCAAAACAACTGGGCGCAAGCGGAAATGTGCTACCGCAAGGAGCTTGCTCTTGCCGGCACCCAGCTTGACTTCAGAAGCTCGCTTGGAACAATACAATGTCTGTCCGATTGCCTTTTCTATCAATCCAGATGGGCTCAGGCCGCGCCTTTGTTTGCACAGGAGCTCGATTATCTGGAAGAACACCCTCACACTCACCAGAATTCAGCCCCGCTGGCTTCTCTTAAATTCAAGCTTGCCTTCTGCCAGAAAAAGCTCTCTATAGCACGATGAAACAGTGACTTTCCTGGCGGAGTAAGTGCATGTCTCTTGCGGAGCCTTCTTGCCTCAGGCAAGAACCAACTTGCCTTTTCCTTCCGTCTGGTTCCTTCTTTGTGCGCCGGCGCCCAAACTCTACTGAGCTTCGAGCTTAGCGGCTTCGGCATCCCGATGCACTTGCCTCAAAAGAGAGGCGTAGTTGGAAATTGTGGTCATTGTCTCTGGGCTGTTGCGACCGAGCGACTTTTCCATCATGCTCAGAGCTTGCTTGTAATAATGTTCGGCCTCGGCAAATCTGCCGCCTTGTTGCAGGTTTATAGCGTAATTGTGATAAGCCCGGGTGAGATTCTGTCGGGCTTTCTGGTAACCAGGCTCGAGTTTCAGCGCTTGCTGAAACTTCTCTATGGACACATCGGGATTGGACCTGAGAGTCTCGACCCCTGCGTTATTGAGCACGACAGCTTCCCGGCAAGGCGAGTGCGCGGAGGCAGGCGGCGCCTCCTCCTTCACGGCTGTCGCGGCCGGCAATTCAGCTTCTTGAGAGTTGCCTGTCACTGGCAAGGAAGATTGTACGCTTCCTGCAGGCTGGGTCTTCGGCTCGCGCGGCGCCCTGGTGACATTTTTGTGTCCCTCGACTGTCGGGGCGGGTATAGCAGGGCTTTGCTGACCAGGAAAGAAAAGAGAAAGAAAAGAAGATGCGGAGCCACCCGGTTTGTTGTTTGCCGGCTCCTTGCCTGAAGGAGTCGCCTCTATATGTTTAGCCGGCAACGCAGCCGTCTTTACCGCTGCTTTGCCACCGCCGGCGGTTGTTCTTCTCCCTGCCTCCGGCTCGATAACAGTCGCTGGCGTGCGGGCGCGGTCGGCGGGGCGCGCTGACGATTGCGCTGAGGCGCCTGAGCTCACAACTTGGACTTTGAAATTTGCGCCGGGTTTTCCGGTGCCCCTGGGGGAGCTATGGTGAGAGATGGCTGCCTCAGATCCGCCCACTGTCGAACCTGAGCCTATGTGCGAAGACACAACCGACGGCAAAGGCTCAGATCCTTGCTCCGGCGCTTGCTCGGACCCCAGCTTACTGCCTGTCTGATGCGCCTTGTTTATCTCTCCGACAAAGTTGACGAATACTAGAGTCCCGGCGACAGCCACTACAGCTGAAACGATGGCGGACGTCACAGGAGAAATTTTTGGAAAAGCGGCTAGCAAACCAGGTTTCTGTGCCGGCACTTCACCTGGCTGATAAGTCCTGGCCAGTCCGTCCGGGCGTTTGGGGACATTACCAGCTCCGGACAACCAGGCATCGGCAGCTGCCGCTTGCGAAAAACCTGCCAGGTCACAATTCAAAGGCTGCGATACCTTCAACTGCGGCGGCATAGCTTGACCAGCTGCCTCAGGCACTTTCAATACTTCTTGCAAAGCCTGTCTCAGCTCAAGCATTGTCTGATAACGATTGAGTGGATTCTTTTCCAGGCATTTGAAGATAATTTGCTCGAGTGCCCTAGGGATGATCAGATCTGGTCTCATAGCGGCAAACGGGGCAGGAGCTTCATGCACATGCATGTACATGGTATCGTACACGGTCTCGCCCATCAAAGGCGCCCGTCCTGTCAACATTTCGTACATGACGACGCCTAGAGCATAAATGTCTGAGCGAGCATCCATATCTTCGTGTTTGCATTGCTCAGGACTGAGGTAGACAGGACTGCCGCAAACTTCGCCGGTCCTGGTAATGGCTTCAGCCTCTTCGTCGCTGCCGAGGGCAATCTTGGCGACGCCTAGATCGACGACTTTGACGAAGTCAGGATCGTCGTCCTTGCGAATCAACATGATGTTGGCCGGCTTCAAGTCCCGGTGAATGACGGAGCGCATGTGAGCGTGATAGAGGGCGTCGCAGACCTGGCTGAAGATGTGCACCAGCCGCTTGGCTGAGATATGATCCTCGGCCTTTTGCACATCATAAAGAGTAATGCCGCGCGCATAGTCCATGACCAGGTACGGCTGCCGGCTGGGAGTCAGACCGAAATCGTGGACCATGATGATATTGGGGTGATCCATGCGGCTGGCAGCTTTCGCCTCGCGCTCGAAGCGCTTCATGCTGCGCTCGTCTTGCAGAAGTTGCCAGCGCAACATTTTCAGCGCAACAGTACGCCCCATCAGACTATGGCGCGCTTTGTACACCACCCCCATGCTCCCACGTCCGAGGACCGACAAAATCTCATAGCGGTCAACAACCTTACTGCCGACACAAAGATCTTCATCAAATGGCGTCAGCATCGGCCGCTCCCCCAGATAGGGGTCAACCGGGTGTCCCGGACCGGGATCAAACAAATTATCCGCCACAGCATAAACATCCTTATGTTTAGAATCGGCTTGCTGGTCGTGGGGAATCCCAGCAAGAAGGAGCAGCAATCACTCCCTGTCCTTCTATGAGCAATGATACCGCCGCCTGGCACCTAGTAATCCAACTTGTCTAGCTTACTCAGATAAACAATAGATGTCAAGAATAGCTTGTCGTACCCAATCTTGGGTCCATGGCGCTGACCGCTCAAGATTTCCTCAAGAGTTCTATCCGATTTCTACAGATGGTCACAGATACTTCACGGTCCGGTCACAAAATATAGCCACATCTAATGTCACCAAGCCAACGCCAGTCAGGAGACAACAATGGAAAGAGGCGCAGAACGCTTCGAAGAGCAGCAGACACGACAAGTGAGCGATATACCGGGCGCAAACAGAAATCTCCCTGATTTTGTCGAACTCTTACGCCCCGGCAAAGGGCAAGACGAGAGACAACATTTCAGCGCCGCTGAAAGAGACAATTACCAATTTGACGGGCGATTGCTTCCGGAGCTTTATCTCGACGGGCTGAACCAGAAAGCTGACAGAGGGGCGGCAGGCAACAAACTCACAGCCGAATCTCTAGCTTGCGGCCAGGAAAAAACTGCCAGCACCTGGAATACAACAAGACTTGGATCGGAGGCTATAACAGCCAGACTGGTCAAAGAGGGCTTCCGGGCCTCTGGCAAGGAAAGTTCGGGCGACGAGCTGGGCAAATATGCTGACGACAGCCAGAAAAGGCGCCTGTTCAAGGAGTTCGGCAAGGACTCGGCCGACTTCATCGACACTTTCCAAAACGATCCCCGTTTTGAAATGGTACAAAAAGGTTCCTTGAAAGAAAGCGAGCTGAAACGTGGGGACATAATCGTCTGGCCCAGAGACAGCAAACATCCCTACGGGCTCTCCAAGATATATCTGGGCGACGGCAGAAATGCAAGCGATCACATCTCCAGCTTGAAGAGCGATTTGCAAGAGATGGGCACAACGAGGCCCTTTGTTTTCCGCTTGAAGCAGGGCCCGGAGACAAACACCAGCCAGGACACAAGACAGGAAAGCAGCGGTCGAAAAGGTGAAGGATTAGATCTTGAACCGCCCGCGGTGAAAAGAAAAGATCCAGACAGCAAGCGCGACACCAGCGCTTCTTGGGCGGCGGAGCGTACGGAATCTATAGATCCAGCCATCGAAGCCATTGACAAGAAATATCCTTTCAACGTCGATTCTCTCAAACCACAGTGCCAATACGACAGAGACTTCCTGCAAGCAAAGGAGAATTTCAAGCAGCGGCAGCTGTCAGGAGAAGTGCCCACCGTCGAGCAACTATTTGAAAAGGCCAGGGCAGCCGCCCCTGAAGGTCAGCGCTTTTTTGAAGCCAGCGTTCCTTACTGGGTGAGCGCTGACGGGAGCCAGCATATGGGCGAGAACTATATGTGGGACGCAAACGGAAAGCTGGTGAGCCAGAACTACTGGCGACGCGCAGGCGATCAGCTGGGGCACGGCAAGGATGTCACTATCTACCACAACATTGAAACGCGCGGTGGAGCAGGTGCGCCGAACAAAGCGGACAGCCGGGCCTTCGGACCGGGAACGGATGAAGGCTGGATCAATCAAAGCACGAATAAGTCGCTCATAGCCCGAGGCGGCAATCCGCCCGTAGACATGCATGGGCGAAGCATGTCCCAGGGCACTTCCGCCGGTTGCGAAGCTCACCCATCCGACAAGAACTATCAAAACTGGCCGAACTTTCGCGACAAGATGCACCACGCCATCAAAGACAACTATGCTCGCGGGCTCGACCCGTTTGCCAGCCTGCACATCGGTACACAATGGGCAATGCGGGCCGGCGCACTCAGGCAAAACCGTAAGTGACACCACCGGGTTACACTTTAAAAGGCAACAGCTTTCGCAAGCGGCAAGCTAGTGCCGACTCAGGCAGGTTTTTTCTTCTGCCAGATGAAATAAGCCGGCAGCCCGGAAAAAATGATCAACAGTCCAGCACCACTGAACTTTGGCGACAGGCAGATCTGCCCAATCATGACGGCAATGGCCGCGCAAAGATATACGACTGGCAAAAAAGGATAAGCCATGACTTTATATGGGCGCTCTGCCTCAGGGGCCTTCTTGCGCAAAATAATCACAGCGCCGACAGTG
>JAHFBI010000173.1:8309-10396 GCA_023250095.1 Candidatus Melainabacteria bacterium | reverse complement strand
CGAAAGGCGCGCAGAAATATATACAAGCACTGTTCGATTTGCCCGAGAATCAGCCAACCGGCAATCCCCTCTCCGGAGACTTCCAGAGCGCCAAATAGCAGGTCACAACGACGCCGTCTGTGGCTATTTGGCCCGTTCATATAGTATAAATAGCCCAGCTGCCTCATGACAGCACGCCGCGCTATGAGCCGACTGGATTGACAGTGAACATTGTGCCAATTCGCAAGATAATTCATGTCGACATGGATGCATTCTTTGCATCCGTGGAGCAACGCGACAATCCTGACTTGAAGGGACGACCGGTAGTCGTCGGAGGCGCGCCGGACAGGCGAGGAGTTGTGGCTGCCGCCAGCTATGAAGCTCGCCAGTATGGAATTCACTCAGCCATGCCGTCGAAAACAGCACTACAACGCTGCCCGCATCTTATTTTCGTCAGCCCGCGCTTCGATGCTTATCGAGAAATCTCGCACTCTATCCGGGAGATTTTCCATCAATACACGGACCTCGTCGAGCCGCTGTCTCTCGACGAAGCCTATCTCGATGTCAGCGAAAACAAATTCGGTTTGCCATCTGCAACTATAATCGCCAGGCAGATAAAGGCACGCATCTTTGAAGAGACGGAGTTGACCGCGTCAGCCGGAATATCCATCAACAAATTTCTGGCAAAGACAGCATCCGGAGTGAATAAACCCGACGGTCTGTTTTTGATACCACCGCATAAGGCAGAAGATTTTGCCGCCAGGCTTGCCATAGAAAAGTTCTACGGCATCGGTCGTGTCACTGCCGAAAAGATGAAGTCCCTTGGAATTTTCAGCGGCGCAGACCTGAGGAAGTGGAGCGAGACGGATTTGATCAAGCGCTTCGGCAAGATCGGAAGTTTCTACCACAACATCGCCCGCGGTCGCGACGACCGGCTCGTGGAGCCCAATCGCCTGCGCAAATCTGTCGGCGCCGAGGAAAGTTACGCAGAAGACCTGAGCGATCGTCCGGCAATGGTGGCAGCGCTGAAAGAAATTGCCGCATCTGTAAAGGAGCGCCTGGACAAGAACAACGCTGCCGGTCGGACGCTGACGCTCAAAGTAAAGTATGCTGATTACCAGCAAGTCACGCGCAGCCGGACTTTGCTCGAGCCGATTTCAGATCTGAGCCAATTGACGCGCCTGGCGCTAGAGCTCCTGGATACAGCATCCATTGAGAGCAAGTCCGTACGCCTGCTCGGGCTTACCATATCCAATCTGGATAACGAACCTGATGATGCGCAGTGGATTCAACTCATGCTTGATCTAGTCTGGTAAGTTGTTTGCGAGCAGGAGGCTCTCCGATGAGTTTGCGCACGGCTGCTTCATAGAGCTTCGGTCCCGTCGTCCGGCAACTGGAGACACACTGCTTGCCAGGTGATATTTTCGCGATTGAGCCGGTCTGGTGCCTCGGTGATGCGCTTGATTGCAATTCCATATTGCCAGGCAAGTCGCTGAACTTCGTCAATAGAGACAGGATACGCTACCCGCCCCTCCTCGATAGGTCCCTGGCGGAGGGTTATTATCAGATAGCCTGCCGGAGCAAGCAGAGAAATGAGCTTGCGAAAAGCTCGCTGCCGCTCAGCTGGCGGTACGTGCATCCATACGGCGCTGAGAAGAACGATGTCGAATGTCACCCCCAGCTTGAGTGTTTTTTCCAGCCCCGGTAACCTGTCGTCAATCCAGGAAATATTGCTGTGCGCATGTCGCTGGCTCGCCAGCGCTCGCATTGCCGCCGACGGCTCGACGGCGACGACTTCGTAGCCCTTGTCAGCAAACCAGACAGCGTCTCTGCCCGAGCCAGCTCCAATATCCAGCACGCAAACGGCTGCCGTTGGGAGCAAATCAAGGAACCCGGCATGCACTTCCTGAAAAGACAGTGATTCATACGCGGCTGCTACTTGCTGCGCATGTTCGTTATACCAGCGGATTGTTTCGGAGGAAGTCATTGTAAGTTACCGGGATTTCACCGCGGCACCCAGGGAGCTCTCTTTAGTCCGGACGAGCAGGCTCAACTGCACGCTTGTAGGCCCGCTTGCCCATGATCCATGTCTCGTCCACGCTTCGGTC
>JAHFBI010000173.1:0-8299 GCA_023250095.1 Candidatus Melainabacteria bacterium | reverse complement strand
CCGAATAAAATGTTTGCCACGTTATCCTTGGTCAGCTGCCCTTTATCACCGAGGACGAGAGACTGCCGCCATTTGATTGCTCGAGGACCGGTGTTCCAATCCAGCACAACGAAATCGGCTTCTTTACCTTTGTCGAAGTTTCCAATTTTGTCATCCAGGTAGAGACCTCGCGCTCCGCCCAGAGTCGCTGCGTAGAACGCTCTGTAGGGGGAAAGTTTATTGCGATCGGCTTCTTCAAGATCTTGCTTCTTCGGGTCGACGCTTCCGTCCAGCATCGTGTTGTTGCACATTCCTACTTTGTATGCATCGTTCAACACCGACAGCATCGAGAAGCTGTCTCCTCCTCCTACGTCCGTGCCCAGGGCTAAGCGTACGGCGGACGAGGGATCGGTGGCTTTGCCCAGCCGAAACAGTCCGCTGCCAAGAAAGAGATTCGATCTTGGGCAAAATACTACCGTTGCATCTTGTTTGGACAGTCGGCGAAACTCGTCATCGGAAAGCCATACGCCGTGTCCGCCGGAAAATTTTGGTCCGACGAGTCCGTACTTTTCATACACGCCGAGATAGTCATGGCAAGTCGGATATTCCCTGAGCACTTCTCTGATTTCACTCGGGTTTTCGGAGATGTGCGTATTGACCCAGACGTCCGGGTATTCTTCCTTCAGTTTTTGGCAAGCCTTCAGCATCTCAGGTGTGGACCCGTAGGCAAACCTTGGCGTGATTGCATACAAATTACGTCCTTTGCCATGGTATTTCTCGATGAGGTCTTTTGATTGCTTGTAAAAGTCATCTGCACTGATCAGGTATTCAGGTGGCGCGTGTCTGTCGATGCCAGTCAAACCGGCGATTACTCGCATGTTTCGCTTTGAGGCTTCCTCAAAAAACACAGCTGTAGATACGGGGCTTGAGGTTGTAAATGCCTGACATGTCGTCGTTCCTGAAGAGAGAAGATTATCGAAGAAATTGTTCGTACCTTCACGCGCGTATGCGGGATCGCGATACTTGATCTCTTCAGGGAAGATCCATGTCTGCAGCCAACCCAATAGTTGATGCCCATAAGCGCCGAGCACTCTGGTTTGAGGGCAGTGTACATGCCCGTCAATAAAACCAGGCACAATCAGTCGGTTCTCGAAACTTGTTATCTCGAGTTTAGGGTATTGCTTGGATAAATCTGCATAACTACCGGATGCCTCGACTAATCCACCCTTGATAACAAGAAGTCCATCCTTATAGAACCGTGCCGAATCTTCTTCTTTGTCTTTAAGTTTCCAGGGATCGCTCACGAAATCAAACAGAGATCCCCTAACGCCCCAGACGTGTGGCTTGTTCTGTCCGGCTTCAGGAGCTGCCTGCACGACAGCGCTACTGGATGTAAGGTAAAGCGAAAACCACGCAAGGGAAACAAGAAAAATCCTGACCAGAAATGTTGCGGTCGACACTGCACGATCTCTCCCAATATCTAACTGGCAAGATTATACTTGCTTTGCTATATAAATCTTGCCAGCCAAGTGCGGCAAGCAGATCCGTTAATCAGGCTGTCCAGAGCCGCGTGAAAAGTTGAATTCAGCTTCCGTCCGTGTGATACTTGCCGGTGGAGCAAATTGAGGGCGGTATGTTAGATCATGCACCTGTCAGTCGTCCATTAACATCCTGGAGAAGCTCTGCAGTTGAGCAGCCGGCTCTGGACCGGCTGGGCGCAGGTGCAAATCCTGCCTCCAGGTCCACTTGAATGATGACTGAAGATGATAAGCCAAGCATCAATGCCGGGTATCCTCTTTCGCAGCTTCTCAAGGCGCTATCGGGGACAGGAGAGCTGGCGCAGAAGAGAATCAAGCAGTGGCAGCAGGTTCTCGCGGGGCTCTGCGACGGTAGTTTGCAATTCGGCAGCCGCACACCGGTTGGCAAGACCCCAGCCTGGGTGACCCTTGAGGTAGTGCAGGGAGGATTTGCCACGGGCAATCTGGCTGCCTCTGGATCCCTTCAGCCACACGAAACTCAAAAGCTCAAGACGTTGGAGTTGCCTGCAGGATCTGGCGATCGGGGGATCGAAGGCATCAGAGAGTCCGTTGGTCGCAGCGCATTGAATCTATATTTCGTGAGTGACCTCGGGCGACCGGAGCTGGCGGCGATGCTGGCAAGCGGATGTTTCCGTATCCAGGTTCCCGAGGAAGGAGCATTGCTTATCGCAACCTGGTTGATGGAAAGGGGTGAGCCGGAGCGTGCCGGAAAGCTGATCGAGACTATAATGCCCTTCTTTGAGCAGCTGCGTTTTTATCCAGTGCCTGCCCTTCGCCCCGCTCGTACCGGCGGTGGCGTCTACCTTCAAACTGCCGGCGCCTCCGTAAAAGGTCTCCGTGCCAAGCGCCCTCAGGCGTCAGTGCAACGCATGAATGAAGCGATTTCTGTGTGGACTCCATTTTACGATCGCTCGGTGAGCCTTTTCCTGGAGACGGTTGATGGGGATGTGCCGGCTTTTCAGACGACAGACTCAGGTGAGTTTGTAAGGGCGGCAAACGGTCAGCCAGTTGTCGCAGGAGGATGGCCCTGCCGAAAGTATGCTTCAGACTGGGCTTCTCGTGCCCGCAAACTGCTTGCGGAATATGAAAATAAACGCCTTCAACATTGTCTGTGCAAGAAGCCTGAGAAGCCGAAAGAGAACTTCGCGCGCCTGCGGGCGTATCTTGCAAAAGCCAGTGAATCGCCACGTTCGCTGACAGGGCGCGATGTTGGCATGGTGCGTAAAATCCCTGCCTCCTATGTCACCGTGCATGGTGCCCCCGCAGGCGAACGCCTGCGCTGCACTCGAGTCGCACAGGAGTCCGCGGCACAGCGGCCGTAGCACCACGTTCTGGCCCTCGTGCTGGCGGACCGGTTGCAAGACTACCCGGATGATGAAGGGGTTCAGGAGATAGAGAAGCTTCTTGGACCATTATCTGTCGATGAAGCGTCAAGAATCAATGCCGCAGCTGGCTGGGTGCTTCCGAAGTCGGTTGTCGCTAAGGCGATGCGTTGTCTTGACGCTCCGCTTTCATCTCTCATCGATCGGCAAATCGTGTCATCAAGCGAGGTGATGGCGACTGTACTTCCCTTGCTTACGGCGTCCATCAGGATCTCCTCCATCGAAGACAAGGATCTCGCGCGTGTCTTTGAGGGCGAATATCGCAGTTTCCGGCGCCGCCGCTCGTTGCTCTTGCTCAATCTCGAAAGCCAGGTGAGGCTGGAAGAGCTTCCATGGATCTCAGCAATCGAGCCGTGGACCGGGCCGGATATCTCGTCTCGTGAGGCAGCCCGTGCAGCGCTTGTTCAGGCAACGACTCTGGCAATTGAGAAATTCCCTCAAACCATACTCCCGAACAAACTGATTAAAGAGCTACGGGCTCTGGCGGGAACTGCTGGCCTTACGCTTCCGCTGGTAGATGAACTGGCGGCCGACATCTTCATGGGCGCGTTTTCAGCGACCTTCCTGGCTGCGGCCAAAGAAGCTGCACGCCTCCTTTCAGGGAGCCTGTACGAAAGATACTATGGGCTCGATTACAATCTGATTCTCGCTCTTGACGATGTTAAAAAGAGTCCTTTTGGAACTTCGACCTCACCTGAATTTGCTCGCTTGTGCCAGCATCTTGCCGGGGTCGACCAGTCCAGAGCCGCCGGATGGTCCGTTGCTCGAAATGGGGCGATTGTTGAGCAATCTCAAATCCTCACTACTCATAACCTTGCTGCTCTATGTCGGTCCCTTGACCTTTGCGACGTGATGCGTCCCCGACTTCCTGCCTTGGCCAGTGATTGCTTCAAGTGGATCTGTCGCCGGCTGCAAATGCAAGTTCCTGAATGGCGCGCCGAGCTTCAGTCCATAAAGAACTCAGCATATGCTTGGCGACAGATGCTTTTCTATCTTTCTTTGAGTGACCGATCACAGCTCGACTCCTTCATCGGATGGGGTGAAGAATATCTGAAAGGGCAGCCTGAGCAATTCCGCCAGAGGTTCGCGCCGGTCATGGAAGGACTTATTCTTGTTGCAAGCGGTGGCCGTTTTAGTTTTGACGGCACACACCCTTCAGGGGGGCGGCGGTTCCTTGGTTGGAGTATAGACAGGCATTTCCTGCGTGCCCAAAACATCAGAGCCGAATCAGAATCTTGAGATAGAAAGGACAGCTCAGCGCAGGCCGGGCAACACGCTCAAATGCGTTTTGACGCGGCGGCAAGCATGAGCAATCGCCTCAGCGATCAGCTCAACGATCCAGCCAGCAGGGTATCGTTCTTCAATGATATGTCCGGGCGCAAAATCATTTCCATGACAGGAATCGGCAGTGGTGCCCAGGCTGTCAAAGAAGACGCCTGGAGAACATCGCTGGTCGATCGCACACTGGAGAGCAATATTGAGTTGAGCAAGGAGCAACGCACAGGCGGCCGTGCAGAAGCAACGCACAGGCGGCCGTGCAGAAGCAACGCCGCCTGGCTGACGTGCTCAAACAGCTTAAGGCGGCACGAGCGACCGACGGAGACGCGATGTCCGAGCAGGAGGACGCTCGCTGCCAACAAGTCGTCAATCAGGCACGGACATACGCACTTTCCAGATTGCAATCCGACTAGCGCACAAGGCAAAGTTGGAGCTCAAAAACCTGGCGATCGCCTGCTCGGCGGCTGAGACACAGGAGAGAAGAAGCCATGTCCCGCGCCAGAGCTCAGTCGCTGTATACGTTTTCGAGCCTGTCTCTCAGTGTCTTCACGCTGAGATCGTTCATCTCGTTATGGAGTTTGCGAGTATCGGGCAAGCTCAATTTCCCGCTGTTTTTGGCTTTCATGGTCTCCATCCGCTCTTTTATGTCGGCGGCCATCTTTTTCAGCGTTTCCACCTGCTTGGTCGTCAGCTCGTTGGCTTTGGCGCCTTCGTCGATATCCTTGGACAGTCTGTCTATGCGTTCGGTCACGGACCACTTTTTAGCCAGGCACTCACTCGGAGCGAAGGCAATACCGAAGGTCAGTGCAGCCAGCAGAATGAAGACGCGCACGGAATTGTATTTCATATCATCAGCTCCTTTGCTACCTGGCGCTAATTGAAAAGTTAACCAGAGCAACAAAGTCTACCAGCCAGGAAAGCGATCCTGAATACGGCTGCCTAAAGAAAATCGACGCATGTGCGCTTGGAAATTGCCCGTGCGGAAAATACGTAGTTGCGTGGGGAAACTACGTAGTCTGCGATTGATCTCTAAGAGAAGAGAACTTATTCTAGGCTTCATCCCGGCACCAAGAGACCTCCATTGAGCAAAGGGCGCACAACCTCCGAATTAGATGTCTCTCCGCCCTCGTCGGATAACAGGGTCGGCGGTCTTTCGCATCAGTTCTATGGTGATCCTGCGCTGGCACAGGCGTTCAGCAGCTACCAGCCGGCTCGGACTGCCGACTCCGGCGGCGAGCATTTAGCTTTTTCCAGCCCTTACCCTGTTGCCCGCGTCGGCGGTGCTGGCGCTGGCAAAGACATGCCTCTTTTGAACGACACCATCTCTCAGGAGATTGGCAGAGCCGGACAGCTGACATTCTCGACGCCTGCTGACAATCAGAGCAGTCCTCCCGATTACAGGCTCAAGGTTGGCGATGACGGGCAGCTGCATCTGGAAAAGGTTGGCGATGGCGATCCTCTCGACGATGGCAAACTCAATATCGAGATTGACCCGAAGGACAAGAGCCTGCAGGAAGCCATAAAGCAAGCCGACCAGAACCTGAAAGAATACATTCGGGAGATGATGACTTTGTGGAGGCAGAATCATCCGAACGAGCCACACCCTGACTGGTGGGATGCCGTGCTGAACAGCCAGCCCAATATACCTGGCAACGCTCAGCCCGTGCAGGCGGAAAGAGCGCCCAGACCACAGCAGCGTACTCAAGCACAGCCTGAAGCGATGCCGCAATCATCAAACGGCGGTTTTTCTCCTGGTGGCGGTTTTGCCGGGCACGGTGGTTTCGATAAGGGCGGTTACTTCCATGGTAATGGCGGCAACAGTGACGGTAGTGTCTGGACTGGCGGTCAGGATGCTAAGGGTGCTCCGGTCGGTCCAGGCGAGCAGGCTAAAGCAAAGGACATATATGACTATTTCGTCGATAAAGGTTTCACTCCTGCCCAGGCATCCGGCATATTAGGCAATATCCAGACTGAGTCGAGCTTCAAGACCAATGCTTATAATGCCGGGGAAGGAGCCATAGGAATATGCCAGTGGGAAGGTGGCAGAAGAACCGCTCTGGAGAACTTCGCTGCCGAGCAAGGTAAGCCGGTCACCGATATCCATGTGCAACTGGATTTCATCATGTACGAATTTACTCATAGTGAAAGCTCTGCTTACGCTGCCGTGAAGAACGCTCAGACTCCCGAGGCGGCGGCGCAGGCCTTCCAGTCCAAATATGAAAGAAGCGCCTCGCTGGGCGATCGAGCAGCAAACGCCGCTCAGTGGTACAACAGACTTGCTTAGAGCCGTCGGACCTGGCAAACAAGCTCAGAGACGGTGACCAGTGATTGCCATCTGATCACTGCCGGAAGCTGCGCGCCTGGATCGAAACCGGGGCTGAGAGCGATGGGCAGGTTCTCAATTGTAGGCAGAGGCTTTGCAGCCGTCCCGGCGCCGGTGGCAGTTGCGGAGGTTTTGTGGACGCCTTAGCCTTTGAAGCTATAATTTCTAGCCGGGGCTCTAGATGGCAGGAGTAGTCAACAGGCTGGATTGCAGGCGAAGCTCAGTAGTACTCAAATTTATTGGACCAGGCTTACTTCGGCTGTCAGTGCCGGCGAATCCTTGAGTGTTCGCTTTCGGCGGATAAAGGCTGCAGTCTTAGCTGTTCTTTTTTGTCTCGGTTTTGGCAGTACCGATCTCTTCAGCTCATCGAGGGCCTTTGCAGACGAAGGTCTGGCGATATCTCCTGAAGCTATGGAGGCTGCAGAAATTCTCGATTTAGCTCCCGAAGTCAGGAGAATAGCTGCTTTTCAGGAGGGGGCGGTTGCCTCGGGTAGCCTGACCCGGAGTCAGGAGCTTCTGCACGACAGGAGCAAGATCCTCCGGAGGATTTTTCTAGGAACGCTTGAGAGCCGGAAGCTATCAGATACGCTCGCTCTTCAGCTGTCGGGCAATTACGATGTCTTGAAGCGTCTGGAGCACAGGCGCGACTTGAACGTTGAGCTGGTCAATATCGCCAATTTTGCCCAGTTCGGTCCCATTTTTACCATCGAGCCGTCGGTGAGACTGGTGAAGAAATTCAAGCTCTCCGCGCTGCTGACCTGCGTGTCCGCAGGAGCTGGCATCGGCTTGTCGCTGCTTGCCATGGAACTGGCAAAGGGAGGCAAGTCCAAGGATCTTTTCGGCCCTAACTGCCTGGCGGACTTTTTTGGATTGGTGCCGCCGGCGGTGCATAAGATGCCGGAATTCTTAGAGAAGTATTTTGATTCCCGCGCGCCTGGCAGCTCGCTCAGTCGAAGATCTCTGACTCTGGAGAACTGGAAATCGCACCATCAACTCAACCTGTCCGACCGAACGCAGCTGGCTGCCCTGTCCCGCTTCTCACAGAGCAAGAATGGCGAGTCTATTGCTTTGATCAAGAAGCGAATTCTTTTGCTCTGGAGTCTGTACACTTTATCTGGAGGTTTTGACAGAGAGCTGTTAGCTCTGCTCAAAGTGGTGGAAGAAAAGACGGCGCCTTCTGTCGCTCCTGAGATCGCTGTGTTGGACCCGGCTTGCCGGCTTAGCCCGGCCGCTGCCGATGCTGCTGTCCTCTTGAAGATAGAGCCTCAAGTCAGGCGACTTGTGTTTTTGCGGAGGAAGGGCATATCTGACGACGAAGAACTGGCGCTGGACATCTTTGTCACTGGGAAAGTATTGCGTGGAGCATTAGAGGTGCGCGCCGCCGTGGACCAATTCGAGCAGGATATCAATTACCAGGCAGATACTGTCTTAAGCCAGATGGAGTTGGGACTTTCCAGAGCTCTCCGGATAAACAACAGTATCAACTTTGTTCAGTCCGGGACTCTGGGAGCAATAGCAGGGTTGGCTTATTATAAAGATTCCGCTAAAGTCGGCAACGAGCTTTTTGCAGTCGCCGGCGGACTCAGCCTGGCTCTTTCGGCGCTTTCCTTCTTCCGATCATCGACGAAGAGGAAAGTAGAGTCACAGCCGAATTTGCTTGCACAATTCTTTAGACCGGATCCCTCTGCCGGCCGAGTGTTTTCCGAACTCGTCTGGAATTTCCTCAACGGTGTGCCGGCAGGAGGCCGTAACGGATTGACCAGAAGAGGGGCACTAGTGAATTACTGGAGAGACCATAA
>JAHFBI010000172.1 GCA_023250095.1 Candidatus Melainabacteria bacterium | reverse complement strand
ATTCAGCCGGCTGCTATTTCGAAAGTAGCAAGTGAATTGTCGTATCGCAGTGCCTGTTCAAGATCAGTTGCCTGGACGACCAGGAACAGTCGGTCAGGTTACTGTGCGCGCATAGCCTCCCCGGGCGGACACTTCTTACTTGTTGCGGCTTTCTACCTGTCGGAGCCTACCGGCTCCTTATTCTTGAGGAATTTACGTTATGAGCTCCAGAAACAAAGTTGTGCTGCTTGCTGGCAGCCGGACGCCAATTGGGTCTTTCGGTAGAACCCTGGCGACTACCCCCGTCGATAAACTGGCCGAGCATGCCATGCGCTATGCCATGCGGCGCGCCGGCATTGCGCCCGGACAGGTCGACGCCGTGATTCTCGGACATGCATTTCAGAGCCGTTACACCCCCAATACGGCGCGCTTCACATGGATGAAAGCTGGATTCCCGGTGCATGTGCCTGGATATACCATCGCAATTGAGTGCGGCTCAGGGATGAAGGCTGTCAACGAGGCTATGGATCAGATAATGCTCGGCAACGGCGAACTTTATGTAGCCGGCGGTGCAGAATCCATGTCGACGGTCGATTATCTGGTGCCGGGCAAGTTACGCTTCTCAGGACTTCTCTCTGGGAAATTCAAGTTCGGCCCGCGCCCTGTAATGGGGCTGGTTGACGATGCGTTCATGCCGCGCTCTTTGCTTTTCGATCCAGAGACAACTCACATGGCCGCCACCGCTCAGCGCGTCGGCGACACTTACGGGATAAGCCGGCAAGCAGCCGATGAATATGCTTTGCGCTCGCAGGAGCTGGCCCTCAAGGCGGTTGGCTCAGGGCGGTTTGCTCTGGAGATCGATCCCATTCAGACCGGTCGCGGCATATTCAGCTCAGACGAATATCCGCGCAAGACCTCGGCTGAGAAGCTGTCCAAGCTGCCGCCTGTTTTAAGAACTCGCGACATTACCGCAGGCAACAGCTCCGGTATAAATGACGGTGCTTGTGTTCTGGTGATAGCATCTGCTGAAAAGGCGGCAATGCTTGGGGTCGAACCGCTGGCACACCTCATCGATCACACCGAAGCTGGTGTCGATCCAGAACAGATGGGGCTGGGACCGGTGGCAGCCATCGCCAAACTGCTCAAGCGCAACGGTCTGACGATTGCCGATATCGACGTGTTTGAGGTCAATGAAGCTTTTGCGCATCAGTATCTGGCTTGCGAATTGCTGCTTGGTCTGGACCGCAGCAAAGTCAATGTCAATGGCGGCGCTATCGCACTCGGGCATCCGATTGCCATGAGCGGCGCTCGTGTCATCCTTACACTGGCACACGAACTCAGGCTGCGCGGTCTCAAGCGCGGCATAGCTTCGCTGTGCATCGGCGGTGGCATGGGCATCGCCACTCTCATAGAGGCGGCTTGAGCCGCTTGTCTTTCAACTCTGAAGAGAACACACTTATGAACAGCTCCGTTAAACTAACAATCAGTCCTGCCGGCGTCGCTGTCATTACGCTCGATCTGCCTGGCAGCAAGGTAAATGTCCTTTCGCAAGCTCTGATGGGAGAACTTGATACAGTACTCGATGTCGTGGCTGCCGATGCTGCGTCTGCTGAGCCCACCATTTGCGCACTTGTGCTTTCGTCGGGCAAGAGGGACAATTTCTGCGCCGGCGCCGATCTTGATTTAATCGATGCTCTTCAGATGCAGCCGTCCGGGGTAGCCTATGCTGCCTGCCAGAAAGGCAAGGCTACTCTGGCTAAACTTCGTGCCCTGCCTTTCCCGACAGTTGCCGCCATCAATGGCACATGCCTGGGCGGTGGGCTGGAAGTGGCTCTGCATTGCAAATATCGTCTTGCCACCGACAGCCCGGCCACCAAACTGGGGCTGCCTGAAGTGGGGCTGGGGTTCATTCCTGGTCTGGGCGGCACTGTCTCTCTGACGAAGTTGCTTGGCGTGGAAGGGGCGATGAAGGTCATCCTGCAACCTCTGCGCACATTCGATGGCAAGAAAGCCTGGCGTGCCGGCTTTGTGGATGAAGTCGTTCCAAGTGAGCTGCTTCTGGAGCGGGCGCAGGCCGTAGCCCTTGGAGCCAAAGTCCACCGCTCCCCAACGCCGCTTATTCAGAAGCTGCGCCGCAAGGCTCTCGAGGGCAACTGGCTTGGGCGGAAAGTCTTGACCTGGGTAGCCAATAAAGGCATTTACGCCGAGACCAGGGGCAAATACCCTGCTCCGCCGGCGGCGTTCAAAGTCATGCTCTCTGCTGTTACAGCCACTGTCGACAGGGCCATGGATCAAGAATCTCTAACTTTTGCCAGGCTGGCGACTACACCTGAGTCACGCAAGCTGGTTGGCTTGTTCTTTGCTTCCCAGTCCGCCAGGAAAGCCACCGCCAACGTTGGCGCCGTGCCTGAGATCAAAAAAATTGGCATGGTCGGCGCCGGTGTCATGGGCTCCGGTATTGCATATTCTGCTCTTTACGCCGGTTACCGTGTCGTGCTTTTCGATAAATTCGCGCCTGGACTGGCAAAAGGCGAGAAAGTCATTGAAAGCCTTTTCGCCGCCCTGGTGGAAAAAGGCAAGCTCACGCGCGGGGTTGCCAACCAGTGTCTTGCCAATCTGACGATTGGCGCCGATCTGAGCGATCTGTCTGATTGCGATCTCGTCATCGAAGCTATACGTGAGGATATGGACGACAAGCAGGGTTTGCTTGCCGATCTGGAGAAAGTGATGAAGGAGGGCTTTATCTTTGCCACCAACACATCGGCGCTGTCTGTGACGACTATGGCGGAGCGCGCCTGGCATCCGGAAAATGTGGGCGGTCTGCACTTCTTCAACCCTGTCCACAAGATGCCTCTGGTAGAAGTAGTTGAAGGTGCTTTCACTTCGCCTGAGACACTGGCGGTGCTCAAAGCTTTTGCCGGCAAGCTGGGCAAGACAACCGTTGTTACATCCGATAGCCCCGGATTTGTCGTCAATCGGATCCTTGCGCCTTACTTGTATGAGAGCATCCACCTGATGGAAGCTGGCGTGCCTTTCCAGGATATCGAGGATGCAATGAAGAAATTCGGCATGAAAATGGGGCCGCTTGCTCTGCTTGATGAAGTCGGGCTAGATATCGCTTCCAAGGTGATTCATGTGTTGCATGAAGCTCTGGGTGATCGTATCACTCCGCCTTCTCTCATCAGCTATTTCGAGGAGCAGAAGTTGCTTGGCAAGAAAGGCGGCAAAGGCATCTATCTCTGGGACAAAAATGAGCGGCGCACTGGCTTCAATCGAGATCTCATCGCCTGGCTCGATGTCCTGGCTCTGCCTAAAACTTCCGGCGAGATTCAGGATCGGCTTTTGCTTGCGATGATCAACGAAGCAGCGCGCTGTCTGGAGGAGAAAGTCGTGTCCGACCCAGCCCAGCTTGATCTGGCGATGGTGTTCGGAACAGGCTTCCCGCCCTTCCGCGGTGGATTGCTGCGCTTTGCCGACGAGCTTGGCAGCCGCACGGTGTTGCAGAAGCTGACCTACCTCAGCCAGGTGGCAGGCGACAACTACAAGCCTTCAGCGATGCTCGTTGCTTTGGCGGAAAAGGGCGAGGGCTTCTACGGCTGATTGCCGCCAGGTATCAGCAGGAGTTAGCTGCAATCGCCGCTGCCTTCAATAAGCCCTGTTAATGGTGCTAACCGGGCACCTGGGCAACTGACTTCCGGGCTGCATTTGCAAATTCAAGATGCAGTCCGGCAACTTATTTCGACTTGACTGTGAAGCAGTAAACAGGATGGCGAGGAGAAACACCACGTCTTGCCTGTTTTACCTGCCGAGGAGACGTTATGACCAACAAACCACTTCCTATGGATCCCACTAAACAGGGACAAGATTCTAACCTCACCGAAGAAGTTCTGCGCGACGCTGGAAAGAGCGAGCACGAGATAGAGTCGACCGGCAAGGTCGACCGCGTGGATGAAGGTACTGACGCGCTTTTCGGTGAAAAACAGCGGACCGCCAACGGTCCTGTGCACCGCCTGGTCTGGGGCGAGGCTTGCCTGGCTGATTTTGCGCCACATCCTCTATCCAGAAGCGAAAAACTCCATGCCGTCGTCGCCGACAGTGTCGCTCTGGTGCGCCGCCATGCTGAGGACGGCACGCTCTACGGAGCCGACAACAAAGTGAGCCGGGGCGTGCAGAAAGAGCTTGGCAAGACCGGCTACTGGGGTATGCTCATCGATCCTCAGTATGGCGGGCAAGGCGCTTCAATTCGCAGCGCCATGCACCTGATTACGCAGATGTCCGCCAGGGGCTGCCCGAGCACTGCCGGCCTGGCGTCGATCAACTGGTGTATCGGGGCTGTAGACCCGTTGCGTACATTCGGCAGCGAAGAGCAAAAGGCCCGGTTTCTGCCCGGTCTGGCTGCTGGCGAAAGGCCTTCCGGCTTCGGGCTCACAGAGCGCGGTGCTGGCTCGGACATGACCAGTATAAAAACGACGGCAGTGCTCGATGGGGAGGACTATGTCGTCAATGGCGAGAAGCTCTTCATCAGCAACGCAGTATACGGTCACACTATCGGACTTGTTTGCCTGATTGACGACGTGCCGGCAGTGCTTATCGTTGAGCTGCCTCAGCAAGAAACGGCGAATTTCAAAGTCGTGCCTTACGGTCTGCATGCGCTCATCCACATACCAAACAACGGGCTCCTTTTCCAGGACTTCCGTGTCTCGGCGAGCAACCGCATCACCGCCCCTGGTGACAATGGGCTGGTCATAGCTTTCCATGGACTGGGACTGGGGCGCGTTGCTCTGTGCGCCAATGCTGCCGGCGTCCTGCGCCGCCTGCTCAGGAGCATCACACCTGATGGCTGGGGCAAGTACAGGCAGACTTACGGGCAGTCCATCGAGAAGCGCGAGCTGGTGAAGCGTCGCATGGCGCGACTGGCTGCGCTCATCGTCGGGTCCGATGCTCTGGTTGCCTGGTCTTCATCCAGGCTGGATGACGGCTATCGTGGTGAGCTGGAATGTATCGCCGCCAAGGTCTTCGGATCGGAGGCCCAGAAGGAAGCTGCAATTGAGTTGGCCATGAAGACTCATGGCGGGCGCACGTTCTTGCACGGGCACTTTATCGGGGACAATCTGTTTGATTTTCTGGCTCCCTGCATCTACGAAGGTGAAGGCGAGATGCTTAGCATGAAGTTTTTCGCGTCGCTGTTGAAAGAGCATGGCACCAACTTCATGTTGCCTCTGGGTGAGGCTGTGAAGAACCTGAAGAAGGGGCTTATTGCCGAAGGGTTGTCCAGGTTGTCCAGGCATGGCGTCGCTTACGCCAAATGGTGTCTCGGGCGCAAGCTCCGCCGTGTCTCAAGTGAGAAGGTGCCTGGAATGGACGCTCGTCTTGCGGGGCATGTGAAGTTTGCTCAGAAGATGTTTGCCGCATTGCCGCTTGAGTTGAGCCTGACAATGGTCAAGCACCAGGTAAAGCTGGCCGATCGCCAGTGTCGGATGAGCTACCTCAGCCAGCGCGCTCAGGATATGGTGGTCATGCTCGTTACTGCGATATACGCGCATCACATCGGCGATGAAGTGACAATTGCCGCTGCCGATATTCTTTGCCAGGATCTGCGTCGCAAGCTCACCGGCGAGCAGCCATCCGATGCTTATTTCAAGGCGTGCAGCAAGCTGGCTGACATGGTAGTCGACGGGCAGATGCAGCAGCTCGTTGATGTTCCTGGCACGCCAATATTGCAGCAATACAAATAGAAACCTGTCGCCAAGGAGATGTCGGGCAGAATTCACGCTCTGAAAGCATCTTGCTCGACAGGGGCTGGCTGCAGGCTGGCTCCTGTCGAGATTCTTCTTTTCTGGCGTCAGTTGTTTTTCATATCCGGCATCCTGCAGCCAGCAGCTGGAATTAGCACGCTGCTGGCTCTTCAAAGCTGCCCTTGCAAATATTGCCACAATAAGGAGTGATAAATATGAAGACCTTTACTTATGCGTCCCGGTCGCAGCATGAGTTTTGCACTCAGTGGCCCTCACGCAGGATATTAACCGATTCTCTAGCGGGACTTGCTCAGAGCAATGCCAACTGTCTTGGACTGAGGCTCAAGAAATGCCCGGCAACAGTTATCGGTATTTTGCCCGGCAGCCGTTGCCTGGGGAAACTCGATCCCCGACTGATTCGCTTCACGCAGAACAGCGTCAGAGACACGATAAAGACCGTGTCTGGTTTGCGACTGTCAATTACAACTGCCGTTGAATTGGTGAAGATTGGCCGGGGCGACGAGATGTTCTTCCCGATTCGCATCTTCCCTCTCGATGGAATGTTGTTTACTCTGGACAACCGCCGCTTGCTTGTGTATGCACTTGCAGGCAGGGCTTGTCCTGTAAGTCTGGCTACTCTGGAGGAGATTTCCAGGGAGCTCGATGGACCGCAATGCAAATTCACCACAGGAGCTGATCAGAACATGGGCATGCATATCGAGGTTCTTCAAACCAGCCCTCTGATGGCCGTGTGCCAGACTCCTTGAGGTAGCCGCTTGAGCTGAGCGTCAGCAGAGCTTCCGCGGCTACCTTGATCTTTTAAATTTTTTTGTAGTACGAAAGCAAGTAGTAGAAAAACAGCAGGCGGAAAATATGTCAGGTCAACATTGAAGCAGTTCGAGATGCTTTTGATCGGCTGAGAAGGAGGCTTCGTCAACTGTCCTTGGACCTGGCCGCATCAAAATCATTCATAGTTGCTCAATTGGTTTGATCTGCAGGTCCTGCTCCTTCTCGGCTTGGATTTTGGACGGGCTTGGCACGCGCCAACCCGAGTATTTCAATTGTGCCCCTATCGGCTGCCCATCAGCCCCTTCAACGAGCGTGAGGGGAATTACATGTCTCTGGGCGGCAACATCGTTGACGTTGTCTTCCTTGATCTTTTTGATCATGGTCGAAAAATCTTCCCGCGACATAGCCTCCTGATCGGCTCCAATCCGTCCCACAAACTGCTCGACTTTCCCGTCCTTAAGCAGATCTGCCATCTCGCGGGCGCCCTGGTTGATGTTGTTTTCGTTTCCCATATCCCTGGCTCCTCTATGACCAACGCACTCGCTATGCTCTGGTTTCGTTGGTTGGACTCCATGCATGACCCCGTGATTACATCTGTTTCCAAATATACCCAGCAGAAGCTTCACCGAATCTGTTTCGTGCCCGCTAGCCTTTCGAAGTCGCCTTGAGCGCAAGTAGCAAGGTTAGCCTACCAGATTAAATCGCTGGCGTATGCCCGGCTGACTCGGCTTTCTACAGTTCTTAAGAGGCTCCCGCTATCGAGCAGGAGCCTCTCAGTTGTTTCATGAGCAGATGTGTGAGAACCTCAACGAGGCTCTTTCTCTCAGCGCTTCTTGTTGAAGAGATTGTCGATCACGCTTGCGCCGACGCTGCCGGCTCCTCCGGCGATGGCTCCCTTCTTGCCGTCGACTATGGCGCCGATACCGGCTCCGACTGCGCCCTTAAGCACTGTATCGGCCACCGGGTCGCGCTGGTTCGGACCGGCGACGTGATCGATGACTACGTTGCCCACGCCGGCGGCTCCTCCGGCGATGGCGCCCTTCTTGCCGTCGATGACAGCGCCTATGCCGGCTCCGATGGCGCCATTTACGACTCCGTCAGTGACTGCGTCTCTCTGGTGCCCCCCACGATTGTGCTGATCGTGACTTGACTGTCTTTCGTGCGAGCCACGATGGGCCATTTCCCAGTCACGGGTTGCGACCACCACTTGTCGTTCTCCAGTCGAGATGACGACATTACCGGAGCGGTCTCTGTAAATGTCATCGCCATAGTCCTGGCGCTCTGTTCTTTGCATCGAATTGACCAGACGGTTGAAGTCGCGCGGCGCCATATTGTAGGAATCTTCCCGAAGGGCATTTGCGACTTGCTCTGTCTGGCGACCAGAGTCGAGCATTCTTGTCAGATCGTGTGCTTCTCTTTCGACGGGATCAAAATGTCTGCTGTCATCGGCCATGAGGAAAGCCTCCTGCATTTGTGCGAACTTAGGTTTGGCGGGACCGTAGGGGCAAGGTGAGCGAACCGCTCGACGCTTCTGCCCTAAATTACATGCTGGATTCAAACTGGACAACGGGGTAATTACGTGGTCGAAGAGCAGAATCACGTAGTGTGGTCGAACCAGCAAAGGGGACCCGGGAAGGTTCGCCCTTATGTCAGATGACATAGCCTGGTCAAGCTGGCGGCAATGAGAAGAAATTCTCGTCGGCGCTTGGCAAGCGGGCCTTAATTCTGCCTTGAACCTGGCTCGAACGTATAAAATGTCTTTTGCTAGCAGCCGGCAGAGCCCCAGATGGTAATGAGCGAAAGCAATTTGCAGGCAGTAATTGACAAAGCCGTAGATTCTTGTCTTGAGAAGTTTGCAGACCGTAAATTACAAGCAAGCGAGCTGGCTGTTTGCCTTGTCGATATGCAGGACTCTGAGAGCCTGGGCTTTGCCGGATACCGTCAGGAAGTGGAGATCTTTCCGGCAAGCCTGGTCAAGCTGTTTTACGCGGTGGCCGTCTGTCACTGGCTCGGACAGGGAAAGCTTGTGAAAACTGCCGAGCTGGATCGCTCTATGCGCGATATGCTTGCCGATTCATCCAACGACGCAACTGCCTATATCGTAGATCTTCTGACCGGAACGACAAGCGGACCGGAGCTGGATGAAGCTGAATTTTGCCAGTGGTCCGCCAAGAGAAATTGCATCAATGAATTTTTCCGCTCTTTTGGATATCAGGACATCAATGTAAATCAGAAAACCTGGGGCGATGGGCCTTACGGACGAGAACGCGATTTCCTCGGGGCTGCTTTCGAGAACAGAAATAAGCTCACTGCCAGATCGACTGCCAGACTGCTTGTGGATATCGCTCTGGGCAAAGCTGCTTTGCCGCAATATTGCCAGGAACTGCTCAAGTATATGGAGCGCGACAGATCGAAGCCCTCGACAGGAGTCGATGACCAGGCACACGGTTTCATCGGCGCAATTCTCCCGCCAGGTGCCAGATTTTGGTCAAAGTCCGGATGGACGAGCACTGTCCGGCATGATGCCATATTTTTTCATCTGGATGACAGGTCGAGATATTGCCTGGTAGTGTTTACCGAAAACCACGCTCAGCAGAGGGATATTTTGTCTTCTGTCGGACTGGAGATAATTTCCAGCCTGGTTGCAGCGGCCGGTCCCTGTTGCCATGGCTGACACTGCCAGAATATTGACAGTTCGAAAAGAGATCATCGACAGGATGATTACCACCAGCGTGTGGAAAGAAGAGTGTCCTGTACCTGTGGCGCGATTGTCGCTTGTCGAAACTCCCTATATTGATTTTGAAGGCAAAGAGCATGACGACGGGGAAGTGATTGTCCTGGATGTGCTGGCGCAGCCAATTGCAGCTTTGTTTACACGCTTGTTTGCTGCCGGCTTTCCCATCAACAAGATTCGCCCGCTGCATGAATATTCAGGTAACGATGATCTAAGCATGCAAGACAATAACACGTCTTGCTTTTGTTTCAGAAACATTCAGGGCACAAGCACAGTCTCGGTTCATTCTTATGGTGTCGCTCTCGATATCAATCCTTTGCAGAACCCTTATCTTACAATTGAGGAAGAACAAGGAATGATCGCAGCGCATCCAAATGGTGGCTGGCGATATATCAACAGGCATAACAAGAAGCCAGGCATGGTCGAAGAAATTGTCCCGCTCTTGTCTGAGCACGGGCTTTTTGAATGGGGTGGCCGCTGGACGACACCGGTCGATTATCAGCATTTTCAAACGCCGCGCTGGCTGGCTGAGTTGCTGGCTGTTCTAACTACCGATGACGGCAGGGCTCTTCTGACTGCTGCCGTTGCACAGCGCGAGAAGCTTTCGGCGGCTCCCTCAGGGGATCGTGTTCAGGCTCTTATCGATCTCTATTGCCGGCATAAGACTGAGTTCTTCGATAAGTGGCTTGAGTACATAATCTAGAGTATCGAGCTGATCACCCTGACCGGCCCAGGAAGAGGGGGAGCTTCAAATTAGACATGCCTTTTTGAGACTGAGAAAATTCTCTGGATAAGAAGTCATCCGTAAAGACTGAATTCTGCACTACGCAGGTTGCCCGGCGTTTTTCACCCTTGCTGATCTGCTGCTCTTCCCCTTCCTGCTGCCGCCGATGGTACGATATAAAAGAGTAGACTACCCCAAAAACATGACGTGGGCAAAACGGGAGTTGCCGGCGGTCCTGAGCTTTGAACTCAGAGCCAGCCGGCAACTCCCGTGCGTGGGATGTTGCAGTTTGCCTGTTACGAGCGGGCGCGACCAAGCAGTCCGCAGACCTGTCCGAGTCCGAAGGCAACTACTGTTCCGGGGAAGAGCATGAAGATGGAAGGCGTCTGGAAGAGGACAACCGAGCCCACTGCCAGAACAACTGCCATTATGCAAAGCGAAATG
>JAHFBI010000454.1 GCA_023250095.1 Candidatus Melainabacteria bacterium | reverse complement strand
AGATAGAGCTTTTTGATGTTCGCAAAGATTTTGCGCGGGGCAAAGTTCTGCGCATCGTCCAGCCTTCCTTGCAAAGAGCTCAGCCGCCTTGCAAGCTATTCAAAGTTTGCGGCGGCTGCCAGTGGCAGCACATCGCTTATGAAAATCAGCTGGCTGCTAAAAACGATCTGCTCAGGCAGGCTCTCAAGCATATCGGCGGTCTGGACTCAGACAAGCTCCAGGGCACGATTGGCAATTCACAGCCGCTGTTCTACCGCAACAAAGTCCAGTTCCCGGTTGCACGCTCCGGTGACGGGAGGGGCTTTCTGGCGGGCTATTACAAAGAGGGCTCGCACGAGCTGGTCAATATCAAGCATTGCCCGGTGCAGCCTGAGCCGTTCGATCGGTTGTTGTCCGCCGTGAAGGAGGCGCTGTCCGCCAATTCTCTTAGCGCTTACGACGAGTCGACGCATCAAGGGCTTGTGCGCCACATCAATGCTCGCTTCAGCTTTGCCTGCCAGCAGATCCTTTTGACCCTGGTTGTGAACAGCCGTCCGGATATGCCGGTAAGGGAGATCGAGGCTCTGGAAGCAGCCGCTGCCGAGGTCATGCGCCTGGTTCCTGAAGTTGTCGGTGTCTGCCTGAATTTCAACTGGCAGCGCGGCAATCGCATTATGGGTCAGACAACGCGCTGCCTGGTGGGGGCAGCACATATTGTGGAAATTCTTAAGAGCAAATTCCCGGACGCGCCGCTGCACTTGCGCCAGGGTATCTCTTTCCAGCTTTCTGCCAACAGTTTTTTTCAAGTCAATTCGGGCGCGGCAGTGATTTTGCTCGATGAGGTTCTTTCGGCTGTTTCTGGGACTTTGACAGCCAGGGGCTGTGGGGTCCTGAGCCAGCATGGCAAGATACCCTTGCTGGTTGACGCTTATGCCGGGGTAGGGACGATGGCTCTCTGGCTTTCCGGCATTGTCGAGAGAATCATTGCCGTCGAAGCTGAACCTGCTGCCGTTTGTGACGGGAAAGTGAACATGGAGCTGAACGGAATTGCCAATATCGAGTTCCGGCATGGGAAAGTGGAGAATGTGATTCCGCAGCTCTTAGCGGAAGAACTGCTGGTTGATGTCCTCATTCTCGACCCGCCACGCAAGGGGGTGGAATCGGCTGCTCTTGCCAGTGTTGTTCAGCTTGGCGCACGCAGAATTATCTACGTCAGCTGCAATCCCGCGACTCTGGCTCGCGATTTGAAATTTCTCGTCGATAAGGGCTACCAGGTGATGAAAGTGCAGCCTGTGGATATGTTTCCGCAAACGCACCATGTTGAGTCGGTTACAATCCTGGACAGATTGTCTTGATGAGTCTGGGTATAAGAAAAAGCAAAAGGTTCATCGTCCGGACAACCGCAAAGAGCCTTGACCGGCAAAAACTTATGAGCGTGAATGTCCCCCGGGTGACTCTTGTTGATAATATCAAGATGATGGAGAGGAGTGACGCCTTGGTTTTATCCGGAATCTGGAAGAGACAAGATGGTTCGAAGGACGACTCTTTGAAGTCCATCCGTTTCAGCCATGATAAGGGCATATCTCCTCAGGATGTACAGGATCTTTGTGCTTCGGTCGGCTGGAGCCGCCGGGAGCCAGTTCTCATAGCCAGGGCTTTGAATAACAGCCTGGCGGTTGTCAGCGCCTGGGAAGAAGGCTTGCTCGTCGGGTTTGCCCGGGCTACAGGAGATCAGGTTTTCAATGCCACAGTCTGGGATGTGGCCGTGCGTCCTTCACACCAGCGGAGGGGAATCGGGCGGCTTGTCATGAACGAGCTGCTCAAGGAGCTCGATTCCTACGAAATTCCGCTGGTGACGCTGTACGCCGATCCTGGTACCGACACTTTTTACAGGCGTTTCGGTTTTTCCACTGACCCTTCTGGTGTGCGCGGTATGTTCCGCGAGAAAGGTTAGGCGGTTGCTGCAAATCCTTAAGACCTGATGAGACTTGTGTCTTTTCAGCTGGTCATCATGGTAGATTCATATATTCACGTACCAGCATCTAGAACTCCTTGTAAGTACATTTGCATCTTTCAAGGTCGGGAGAAAGTATGAAGGTTATTTTGCAGAAGAACGTACAGAGCCTGGGCAAGGCCGGAGATGTGGTCGAGGCAGCGCCGGGTTACTTCCGAAATTACTTGCAGCCGCGCGGTCTTGCCGTCATCGCCGGAGCAGGTGCCATGAAAAAGAGAGAGGAAGACATCGAGGCCCTGCGCAAGAAGGCTGAGAAGGCTCACCAGGCAGCTGTCGATCTCTGTGAAAGAATTCAGGGGCTGGGCACGCTCAAACTGTCGGCCAAAGCCGGAGAGGGCGGACGTCTTTATGGCAAGGTCACCAACAAAGAAATCGCTTCCGTGCTCTCGCAGTCGCTGGAGATGGAAATCGATAAGAGAGTGGTCAAGCCGCTTGATGATATCAATGCTCTCGGTAGCTACAGGGTTGTTGTCAAGCTCGCCCCTGAAGTGCACGCCGAACTGATGGTGGATGTGCAACCGCTCCTGGCTGAAAACAACTAGAATCTCTTTGCGACCTCTGAGTTGAAGTAACTCGGGGCAGGAGAGTCACAGTGTCTGAGACGACGCCCAAAATACGCCAGGTGAGCCTTGTGTTTGCCCTGGCGTTCATTTTGCTGGGCTTCGACTTGATCTTTCTGCTTGCCGACATTCTGGTTGCTCAGGGCAGCAATCATACTTTGCAAGAAATGTTCGGTCTGGCGGCAGAAAGAAATGTTCCTACCTGGTGGGCTTCCCTTGAGTGGTTTCTTGTGGCTGGCTTTGCCGGAGCTGCTTTTTTTATCGACAGGAGAATCCCGCGCTGGCGGCGTTTTGCCTTTATGTGGCTC
>JAHFBI010000171.1 GCA_023250095.1 Candidatus Melainabacteria bacterium | reverse complement strand
ATGGAATGGACCGCTCTCGTCGACAAAGTCGATCAGTCAAGAGACTGGGAATCCTGCTTGTTCGGCTTGAGCGGCGACCCGCTCGAGCCGAACAACGGCGCCAATGTATGGAGGTCCAACGGACGCCTGCACTTGTTCGACGAAAGGACTCCGGATGCCTCAGGCAATATCAAAGTTACTGACGCCCGCCCCTGGGAGAAGGATCTCGATGAAATCTTCAATGAAGGTGTTGGCTTATTCGACAAGGAAAAGCGTAAAGCAGTCTACAGCCAGTACCAGCATATCGTCTTCGAGCAGGCTCCCTTCATCTATCTGGTGAGCCCGATGGACATTGTCGCCGTACGCAAGACTCTGGGCAATTATCAGCCGACACAGCTTTCCCAGTCCATTGCCGGGTTGCACAACATCGAAGAAATATACAAGACGGAGGATGGCAAAAAGCAGTGAAGCGTCTGCTGCCTGTCGCAGTTGGCATTATTTTGACCCTGTCCGGCTGTGCATTGCGCCAGAAAGGACAGAGTCAGTCAGCTGGCGGACTTCCCCAGGCGGCTGCTCCAACAGGGGCAAGCAGCGGATCATCCGATAGCGCAAGCACTAACGTCCTTGGCAAACAGACGCCGGCGGATATAGCCTCCGGCGGGGCAAAAGTTGCTGCCAGTCCTCCTTTTGGAACCAGACCGAAAGTCCTCTTTCCTGACCCTGGACCTTTCAAGACCGTTGTTCTCAAGGCAGGCGACGGCTCTTGTGTCGAGGCCTTGCAATCCCGAGGTGAGCCAGGTATTGCCGGTGGTACTTTCACAATTTCCACTTTCGGCAGCGGACCGAAAACTTTCAATTACTGGGCAGCATCCGACGTGGAAAGCTCGGGGATCGGGCTTCTGATGTTCGAGCGGCTGGTCGAGACTGATGCCTGGACGGGAAAGACTTATCCGCGTCTGGCCAGGTCGTTCAAAGTGAGCAAGGATGGTCTTTCTTATACGATGACTTTGCGCCGGGGGCTCAAGTGGTCAGACGGCAAACCGCTTACGGCTGACGATGTGGTTTTCACCATCGGCACCATCGTCGCTCAGGGATACGGCAATTCCAGCCTCCGAGACGTTCTTTCTGTTTACGGCAAATTTCCTACCGTAAAAAAAATTGATGATCTGACCGTTTGCTTCACCACAGCTGTTCCATTTGCCCCTTTTCTCAACAGCCTGAAAGGAATTCCCATTGCTCCCAGACACATCTTTGAGCCAGTGACAAGAAGGCCCAAAGCCGAGTTTACTACTTTCTGGGATGTGAATATGAAGCCGGAAGACATTGTTGTGAGCGGACCTTTCAAGCTGAAGCGCTATGTGCCCGGGCAGAGGGTCGAGCTTGAGCGCAACCCGAGTTATTTCATGGTCGACAGAAACAAGCAGTCGCTGCCTTACATCGACAAATTCGTCGTGGCTATCGTTCCCGATCAAAACACGCAGATTCTCCGCTTCTACGGACAAGAAATCGACATGCTGGACATCCGCAGTGTTAGGGGCTTCGACGCGGCGCTCATGAAGCAGAAGGAGTTGCAAGGCAACTTCCAGATGTACAATCTCGGACCTGATGACGGCACGCTCTTTCTTATGTTCAATATGTGCCGCCGCAAGAACCCGGCAACAGGCAAGTTTTATGTAGATCCGATCAAACAAAAATGGTTCAACAATAGGAAATTCCGCTGGGCCGTCAGCCGGGCTGTCAATCGTCAACGAATCGTGGACAATGTTTTGCGCGGAGTAGGTCTGCCTCTTTACACATCCGAGTCGGTCGCTTCAGTTTATTTCAACAAGCAGCTGGAGCCTTACCCGCAGGATCTGGAGGCGGCGGCAAGGTTGCTCAAGGAAGGTGGTTTTGTCCTCAAAGACGGGCAGCTTTTCGATGCCGATAACCATCGAGTGGAATTCACCCTCTTAACGAATGCTGGTAACACCACGCGTGACGGTATTTGTGTAACCATAGCCGAAGAGCTGAAAAAGCTGGGGATGAAAGTCAATTACCAGCCCATAGACTTCAACATTCTCATCGACAAGACAGAGACGAGCCTGGACTGGGAAGCTGTCGTCATGGGACTTACGGGTAACAAAATAGAGCCTTATGACGGAGCCAATGTCTGGAAATCCGACGGGCGCTTGCATATGTTCGACCAGCGGCTGCCGGATAAGGATGGCACCACGCGCCCAACCGACGCGCGGGCCTGGGAAAAACGCATAGACAGGCTTTTTGATCTAGGGGCCACCACCTTGTCCGAGCAAAAGCGCCATGAATATTTTGCTGAATACCAGAAAATTGCTTATGACGAGCAGCCTTACATTTACATCGACACTGCCCTTGATATAACGGCCATCCGAAACACGATAGGCAATTACAGGCCCACTCCGCTGGGAATTTATTACACTCCTGTGGGCAGCCTGCATAATGTCGAGGAGATTTATTTCCGCAAGAGACCACACTGATGTCCATACCCGTATACATTCTCAAACGTCTTGTCCAGGCAATTCCCTTGTTGCTCATCATTTCAGTCATGAGCTTCGTAATGCTCAAGCTGGCTCCTATCGATCCGCTGGCTCACTTGAGGGCCAATCCGGCTATTTCAGCGGCAGCAATCAAAGCTGAAGAGGAGCGGCTTGGCTTGAACAAGCCGCCTGTCATCCAGTATTTGATCTGGCTGGGGAACCTTGGAAAGGGCGATCTTGGCGTATCAGTGTCGGGCAGCTCTGTCTTCGTGCTCTTGATGCAACGCGCCGGCAATACTCTTTTGCTGAGCAGTCTCTCGATTTTTTTCACCTGGATCCTGGCCATTCCAGCTGGAATTTATGCAGCCGTGCACAGGGGCAAATGGGCGGATAAGCTCTTCGGCATATTGACTGCCGTGGGTATGTCCATGCCCACTTTTCTCATGGCGCTCTTGCTCTTGATGGGAGCGCTGGCGACAGGGCTTTTGCCTATCGGCGGGCTGACCAGCCCGGACTTTTTCGAGCGGGATGCTGTGGGACAAATACTGGATCTGTCCCACCATCTGATAATTCCTGTGGCCGTGCTCACCTTTGTCAGCCTGGCCGGAATTCAGCGGCAGATGCGTGGCAACTTGCTCGATGTCCTGCGCGCCGAATATGTGCGCACGGCAAGAGCCAAAGGACTGCCGGAGAACGTTGTGCTCTATCGCCACGCCTTGCGCAATGCCATCAACCCGCTTGTCACTCTTTTCGGTTTTGAATTCTCCTCGCTTCTTTCCGGTGCGGCTCTCACCGAAACAGTTCTGGCTTACCCGGGTCTGGGCAGGCTGACCCTGGAAGCTGTTCTAACGAAGGATATGAATCTGGTCATGGCCGCCCTCATGCTCGGCGCAGTCATGCTCATCGCCGGCAATCTCCTTGCCGACATCCTCCTGAAACTCGTCGACCCGCGCATCACTCTGGAATAACAAAACGGTACCCCGGCATATGGCAAGCACTGACAGCGTTACATCGGCCCCGCAAGCGCCTTCAGCGCAGGGCGACAATACTTTTCAGCGCAAGAGCCCCTGGCAGAAACTCTGGAGAGATCCGCTGGCGCGCATCGCCTTTCTCACACTGATTTTTCTTTATTTCTGTGCCGGACTGTCCGATCCGCTTACACCTTACGGTATGTATTTCAACGATCCTGACCTGGCGAACGCTCCGCCTACTTCTGTCTACTTTCAAGATGAGAAGGGCAATCTGACCGCCCCTTATGTCTTTCTGGTCGAGCGCCATTTCAACCCTGATACATTCAGGCAAACATATCAGGAAAAAACCGACAAGCGTTATCCTGTGAAGTTCTTTGTAAAAGGTGAAGATTATCGCATCTTCGGTATCATCCCCTCCAACATTCATCTCTTTGGAGTCGATGCACCAGCGACAATCTTCCTTCTAGGCTCGGATATAAACGGGCGGGACAATTGGTCGCGGCTTTTTTTCGGATCGCAGAAGAGCCTGACGATAGGCTTTCTCGGGCTGGCAATCGCTTTTCCCATCGGTATCATCTACGGCGGTGTCTCGGGCTTCCTCGGTGGATTCTGGGACAATGCCATGATGCGTATTGCCGAGGCAGTGATGTCCATCCCCAGTTTCTATTTGCTGATTGCTCTGGCGGCAATTCTACCTGCCGGTATGTCTTCCTCCGAGCGCTTTGCCTTGATCACGGTCATACTTTCTTTTATCGGTTGGGCAGGGCTGGCCAGGATAATCCGCGGCATGGTTCTTTCCATACGCGAGGAAGAATTCGTGCAGGCAGCCCGGGCCGCTGGCATGAGCGAGTTCATCAATATCCTCAAGCATGTGTTGCCTCAGACGGCAAGCTTCATCATTATCGCCGGCACGTTGCAAGTGCCCAGCTTCATCCTTTCGGAATCCGGACTCAGCTTCATCGGGCTGGGCATACAGCAGCCTGACGCCAGTTGGGGAAACATGCTCAAGGCAGCCATGGACAATGTAAACGATCTCCTCAATCAACCCTGGCTGATTGCTCCAGGCATTGCTATTTTTATAACAATTCTCTGCTTCAACACGCTCGGCGACGTCCTGCGCGATGTTCTCGACCCGCGCATGCAGGGTGTCTCCTGATTGACGAGGAACCAACGCCATCGATACAAGCCTGATTCCTGAAGCGCTTTCTCTTGCCCTGGTGCTCCTTGCCGCCTGCTTGCTCAGCCTAATTGCCATCAAGGGGCGACAAGGAGATCGTTATCTTTGTGAAACTTGTCAATTCAACAAAGGCGATCTCTGTCATAAGAATGAACGCCCGCGGGCGCTTGTGTGCGCAGCTTACTGCGTGGAAGCTGACAGTTGACTTCACCTTTCACGAACATTTCATTTTGAGTTCATACAGGGTTCACGATGCCTCACTAGGCTGAGGATGTTGGGCAGGCTCAGTTATTCAACTGGCAGAACAATTGGACGTGGGCAGCCGTTGAGGAAAGTGGTTATGTATTCAAGTCAACCTGTTCATTGGAAACCGCTGGTGCTGGCGGCAGAAAAGGCACACAAAGAAAGAAGAGAAGCCGAGCGCGAAATGCTCTTGAGGCACGCCATCTGTGCAGCCGAAAGAGCTCTAGGCAACGATCATGCCAATGTGGCCGTTTCTTACCTTTTGCTCGGAGATTTCTTTTCCGAGCAAGACCGCTTCCAAGAAGCCGAGCTTTCTTATCGTCAGGCAGTGCGAATTTATCAAAATCTCGGACCGGATCATGAGATCCTTCTGGCGCTGGCGACCCGCCACCTGGCTGCAGCCATCCGAGTCCTGGGCAGGGGGCAGGAAGCTGACGACCTCATGACCTTATCCAGGCAATTGCTTTTCGAATACGTGGGAGCAGGACCCGACGAAGAATGTCCTGTACTGTGCCCTGAAGAAAGTGAGTTTTCCGACGAGGGTGTGACTGTGCTGTGCCTGGATGTGGGAGACGTCCAGCCGCTGAATTTAAGAATAGAGTCTGCACGGCTCGGCAGTTGCAGCGCATTCATCAACCAGGATATTGACAGGCGCTTTGCCGCTGATCAGATCGTGGCCATCCTACAAGCTGCCGAAGCTGGCGTCAGTGTAGAAGATCTAGCTGGCAAGTACCGCTTGCCGGATGCTCTTATCTGGGAATGGAAGGCGCGTTACGGCGGGCTATGCATTCGCGATATAAGGCGCCTCAGACAGCTGGAACAGGAAGACCTCAGGCGCACGGCAAGCTGAAAGAATGTCTCCGCCGGCGCACGGGCAGGCTCATGCAAGGAGCCTGCGATTTCTTTTCACCACTTTATCCTTGACTTGTAGACTTGCACAAGCTGCCCATCCTCTTTCTTTTGTAGGCGGGGATTGCAGACGCGCAATTGCGCAGGCGAAGTGATCCGCGCACCGCAATCATGACAGCAAGGATAATAACCGGACCATTTGCGAGCACGAATGACATGCCCGTATAACTGGCACATTGATGAGCGGGATGATAGAGGCATGAATGCAAGCGACAGATCCGTGCAAAGCTGGCAAAAGAATTCGCTCAGTTTCTGGCAAAATGTTGAAGTTCGCTCGTTGCCTCTGGTACTGGCCAGGCGCAAGGCTCTCAAGGTATTGCCTGCAAGCCTTTCTGCTTGAGCGTCAGTCGGCGGACCAGCTGCTGTTTCCAATACTAATTGCTTGATCATCTCTGACATTTCTCCTTCACTGTCGACAGACATGACAATCTGTGCCGGGCATCAATATCCGCGCAGGCGGTGTCGGCTCAACAAGATGCATTGAACAAAACTCACATGAGGGAGTGTAAGTTTCTTCTGTGAATAAACAGTGACTGGCTCTCTGGCGTTGAAAGTCAGTGAACTTGCCAGTGAAAAGAAATTACTGGCAAGCGAGAAAAAGCAAAAATGATCAGACCCCTCTGCCGGTTCACCCACCGGGCCCAGAGGGGCCTGCTCCTAACCTAATTGACTGTTGATTCCGAGAGTCAACCGTTGCCATCGTCACTGCTTCACGATTAGATGTTCGGGGTCCAGACTTGGTGGCCCGCTCGATCATGGCGATGGAACTTAGTCGATCAATTTCTAAATTAGCAGGTTTCCAAGCGAATGGGCGCGAAAATTAACCTTGATAAATCAATGTTAATCTGCCTGTTGGCAACCGCGGAACTGCTGCCAGGATAAGGCTTCAGGGAGATTTGCCCTTGCAGGGTCCAAACTCTTTGCCAAGCACTGCCAGGAACAGCTTCACCAGGCGCGGATCCCAGTCTTTGCCCGACCCTTGCTGCAAGAGCGCCATGGCCTCCTGCGGGCTGAGAGCAGATCTGTATGGCCGATCGCTGGTCATGGCCACATAAGCATCAACAAGTGCAATGATGCGCGACTCCAGCGGAATGTCCTCGCCTTTCAAGCCTTTCGGATAGCCGGTGCCGTCCCAGTGCTCGTGATAGCACTCCACAACAGCTGCAACGCGATGCAAATGTTTAGCCGGTTCGAGAATCTTGGCCCCGATGGTCGGGCTGGATTCGATAATCTTGCGCTCATCTTCTGTCAGAGCATCTTTTTTCTGGAGAATTTCTTCGGAGATGGCAATTTTGCCGATATTATGCAGAATTGCCGCCAGGGAAATTATGGTTGTATGCTCCTTGGACAGGTGCAAAGACTGGGCTATCCTCCCGGCATAATCGGCAGCGCGTGGCGAGCGATCGTTTGTGTAAGCATCTCGGGCTTCGATCAGCTTGATGATTGCCCCGAGTATACCTAGTAATCCGTGCTCGGTGATCAATTTCAAATCTATTGAAGTCAGCTCATCGGCCTTGGCCTTGATTGTTGCCTTCTGTACTTCGAGTGCCTCTTCGCCACGTTCCTTGAGACTGGGCATCAGATCCTCGGTAACCGAGCAAACCTGGTTGCGCCCGCGGTGCTTGGCCAGATAGAGAGCCTGGTCGGCCAGCTCCGTCAGTTTGTCCCGATCCTGCGCATCGTAGGGGAATGTAGCCACCCCGATTGAGGCTGTGACGACACCTATTCCCTCTACTTCCTGTTCGCGAATGGCCTGGCACATGCGCTCGGCTACGATGCGCGCTCCAGGCACATCAGTCTCTGGCAAGAGCACCACGAATTCCTCGCCGCCGTATCGGGCCGTCGTGTCCACATCGCGCACGCTCTTTTTCACAACATTGGCGATGTGTTTGATAGCAGCATCTCCAAACTGGTGGCCGAGCGAGTCATTGATTTTCTTGAGGAAGTCGAGGTCGAGGATGATGTACGAGAAGGGGTGTCCGAAGCGCTGGTTCCGGTCCATTTCTTTGGAGAGCTGCTCCTGGAAATGACGGCGGTTAAACAGTCCTGTCATCGGATCGGTCACAGCCTGCCGCTCAACCTGCTCGAAGAGATCTTTGTGGGATATGGACACGGCGACACGCGCAGCCAGGTCTTCTATCATGCGAAAATCTTTGGTCGCAAACTGCGTGCAGCGATTGCATGACACCATGCACAGTGCACCCTTGATCTGTTCCTCCTGGATCAAAGGCACCAGAGTCGCCATCTTGATCTCGTCGGGTGCAGCTATGCCTTTGCCAGCCAGGCGATTTCTTATTTCATCGGCGCTCAGGATCAAGATCTTGCCCTGGGCGAGATCCGCGAACATCGCCAGCAGCAGTTGCTCGCCGAAATTGGGGGCCAGAGGATTGTCTGGTCCGCCTATCGTGCCCACCGATTTGGACTTGGTGAAGTCCTGCAGATTGCTGTCATAGAGTGATACTACGCAAAGCTGCAGTTCCAGATGCTCTTGCAAGCACTGAACGAGAGTCTCCAAAATCGGATCGAGTTCTTTGACTGATTGTTTGATTTTGCTTGAGACGGAATTGATCAGTTGCTCGCGGGCGCGGTCAGCGCGCAGCTGCGCAATGGCTTGATCGGCGCGGATGATGCTTGCCAGGTTGCCGGCAATTGTAAGGGCCAGATCGCGGTCCTGGAAACGAAAGGGTGCCGCGTCCTGGCGGTGCTCCCACAGTCCGAGCACTCCCAGACCTTCGCCTTCCGAAAGAAGGGGAATGATAAGAGCGGTGTCGTGCCTGAAAAACGGATCGCCTTTCCTCGTGTACTCGGCATTGATTACTTTGGCATGACCGGAGAGAAATACGCTGACGAAAGGATTATCTTTTTCGGAAAGGGAGACACTGGTCGAGTCTCCGCTACCGGACATCTGCGAGACGAGGAGATTGCCTTCTTCTTCCAGCAGATAGATTTGCGAATGCCTGAAGCCCATGTGATCCGCCACCATTTTCACTGACTTGGCAAGCGTGTCCTTGCTGCGCTGCCCCTTGGATTCGCGAAACAGGCTGGAAATCTCGTTTATGAGCTTCATTTCCCGGGCGTCCATTTCGATCTTATTAAGGTCGAAAGCCTGCTGGACGACAAAGGACAGTACTTCGGAGACGCTCTGCAGGACGGCTGCGTCCTGGTCGCTCCATTCTCTGGTTTGGTGACACTGCTGCAATTCGAGGAAGCCTGAAAAAATGCCGCGGCAGCGCAACTGGGCAACCAGTCTTGCCCTTACACCGCCGAGCTCGATCAAAGATGCCAGCGTTGGTGACATTTTGTGCAGTTTGGTGTCCTGCATCGTATCCGGGATGGCAATCACTCCGGCACCGAACTCGTCGGGGAAGCGCGAAAGAAACTCCAGGACTATTTCGGTAGACTCCTTAGCGCCAAGCTTGTTGTCGACGAAACACGTATGTCCACTGGGAGCAAACTCGTTGGTGACTGTCAGCTGATCGCCTATGACCTGCCAGATAAGCCCCCGGTCAGCTTTACTGACTGATGTCAACTCCTCTATAGCTAGCTGCAGAATGGCCTTGATATCGCTGGAGTGGCGTAACTGCCCGACAATGTCGCGTATGATTTTCTGCGCATCCGGCGGGAAAACAGAGCGCGTTTCTTCGGAGATGTTAGTCCAGACTTCTCTCAGCCCTTTCAGCCCCTTTGTATCGCGCTTGCGAGCACCTTTGGCCGGGTCGGAGCGCACGAAGACGACCTCATCGTCAGCCGGCGGCGGCGGTATTGCTGGGGCGCCTAGTTCCTCCGGACCGAAAAGATCGGCATCGAGATAAGACGGCATCTGCTCCGAAACGAATACATTCGAGGGTTTGATCTCAACGACATTGCGCCTGCCAGAGAGATCCAAGGGGGGCTTCTGGAAAGACGCTTGCTGTGATCCGCTGTCTGGCACAGGCAGCTCAACGGCACCTGAGTCCTCAGGTGCAGGCTCGGGGTGACCGTTACCGCCAGAGCCGTGTAGCTTTACTACCGGCCACGCGCTCTTGCAGAACTGAACGAACTGCGGCGCGCTCTGTGCCGAGCCGACATTATTGCGCGCATCTTCTAGTCTGTTGGTCTCGCCCAGGTCGATGAACTGCCAGACGGGCAGCATTTGCTGAAAAGCCCGGCGAACCATCTGCGGATCGACAGATCCGACGCACTGAAAAGCGCCGCCGTCTTCGCTCCTGTGACCATGCACTACCAGGCACAGCCCCTGACTCTCGATCAGGAAGCAAAACTCATCTTGTTTGTCGGGGCGATCTTCCGAAAAAACAGAAATGCAAAAGGCGTCACGCATCAGCTGGCGATAGCCAGGACCCTCCGGCAGTAGACGCTTGGCGCTATGGCTGGACCAGTAAACCAGAATCGGAGACAGCCCCTGCTCGACGGCCAGCAACTCGACCTGGCGCAAGAAAGCAAGAAACTGAGCCGGTTCAAGATTGCTTAATGGCAACGAACCGACACCGGCCTGCTGTACCAGCATCATGAACAGTTGTGTCCGGACTTGTTCTACCATGATCCTCGGTTCTAAACTCCAGCATCGCTGCCACAGCTGGAATATGGAAACCCCCCTATTAATGGAATTACCCGCGGTTTCGCCCGCTTAATCTATAATACGCCGGTGTTGTTCTGGCGCC
>JAHFBI010000170.1 GCA_023250095.1 Candidatus Melainabacteria bacterium | reverse complement strand
GAATCGAGGATTCAAGCCATTGCCCATGGCTGCTTGAAAGAATTCCTCGACAGCCAACAGGTCTGGTTTGTCAACGCCGGACTTTCCTTGCATCATATGCCGGACAGGGAAAAAATCCAGGTACTCCGCCAGCTCAAAGATGTATCCGAACACTGCCTCATCACCGAACTCAACGCCAACCATGACCGTACGGAAAAAGACACTCCTGAATTTGTCTATTCAGTCGTCAAAACATTCGGATATCTCATTGAGGCGGTCCTTCAATCATCAGTCTCCGATCAAGACAAACGCGCCTGCACATGCGACTATCTCCTGTCCGAGGCCATCAAGATGCTCCACAGCGACCGCGAGCATCGGCTGGACTTTCATGCCACCATTTTCGACTGGTCAGAATATGCCGAAAAGGCCGGATACGAAGTCGTGAGCATCACACCCTCCATCAGCCTTGGCGGGCGTCCGCTTCTCTTTACCATGCACATGCGCGCATGAAAGACAGCCCGTCAGCTTTTCATCACTGAAAGCGCGCCCAGCCGGGAGTTTTTGAAGCCAGGAAATATTTTGTTAAGACCAGAGTCCGTCACTTCGAAATGGCTGACCAGCACTTCGGATAATACCGCCCTGAAATCAGTTGTCACAGGCAAATCGCGCCCTTCGAAAAGATCTCCGTCAGAAAGCCCTGGGAAATGGCCGAATATCTTGCCGCCCTGGACAGCTCCACCGAACAGCCACATGACATTTCCGTGCCCGTGATCGGTTCCGCCGTTGCCATTTTCGCGCACTGTCCTGCCGAATTCCGAAAGAACGACAATCGCCGTGTCCTTATAAACAGGTCCCAGCCCAGCGATAAACTCAGCCAGCCCCTCCCCGACGGCGGTGAGATGATTGGCCAGTTGTCCGGTCGATGAGCCCTGATTCACATGCGTGTCGAAACCGCCGAGCGCGAGAAATGCCAGCTGGATTGTTTGATCGCGGCTGAAGAGCCTGGAGATTTGCTTGCCGAAATTGCGGGCGCTACCTGGTAGAGGTGCACCACGGCTGGCTTTGACCATCTCTTGATCCATTTCGCCCATGATTTTTCTTCTTGCTTCCATGCCTTCTGCGAAGGCTCTGCTCATAGAGTCATTCCCGCTCGAGTATAGCTGCTCGAAGGACCGGGCAATCACCGGCATGTCCACAGGCATCTTGTTGACGCCTCCTGGTCCCACCTGCACAGAGGCAACAGAACGCGGTCCCTCCAGGATGCGCGCCTGTGTCGGACCGAAATTCACCGCCTGTAAGGCAGAGTGATTGTCTGGCAGAACCTCGAGCAGCCGATTCATCCAGCCGGTGCTGGCCATCTTGGATCCAGGAGTTCCTGTCTCCATATAATCCTGGGCATCGAAATGCGAACGCGAAGGATCAGGTGAGCCGCAACAATGGACAAATGCCATGCTCCTGTCTTTCCAGGCAGGCAAAAGTGGAGCAAGAGCAGGGTTGAGAGCAAAGCGCCCGTCGAGATCGAGAGCACCGCCCTGGACCCCGGGGGCAGCAATGGCGATGGACGGACGCAATTCAAAATAACGCGAGTCTGCATACGGAATGACGACATTCAGCCCGTCGACAGCACCACGCAGAAAAATGACCAGCAACTTCTTTGATCCAGGGATCTTTGATCCCCCGCTCAATGCCCAGCCCTGCAGCCCCGGGAAAAGAAGAGAGAAAGAGAGCAAAGATGCCTTTTGCAAAAACTTTCGACGATTCATATGATGCTCCTAATAGTTCATGAATTCCGGACTACCAAGCAATAGCGGCGCTTTGAGCTGAGGCACGGAGGAGTGAACGACAGACAGAGTCTGAGGCGAAAACACGTCGCCCAGAGTCTTTTGCAGCTGCAAGTAATCCACAGCCTGTCCCGGGCTGCCCGGCAGCCTGCCCGAGCCTAACCCGGTGGCGAAATTTATTCTTCTAAGAAGTGCATCGGGGTTCAGCCAGGCATCCCGCGTGTTCTTGTAACCATCCGGCGTAAGACAGCTGTATGGTGCCATCCCCAGTTGCTTGAGAAAGCCGAAGACTATGCGCCAGTCGCCCATGTGTACCCCGGATGCCCGGAAAGCTGAAACCACATAACGATAGGGACTCTTGAATTTGCAGGCAAAATATTGCTTGTCGAAAAATTCACTGCTGTGGAAGAGATCTTTGAGAACAAGAGCAATATTGCCGTCGGACTCGAGAAATCTCTTGGACAGCCTGTCGACAAGAGCCTGAGGCGGCCTGTCAGCCACAAAATACTGGCAGAGTTTGAAAGCAATATGATGGGCAGTCGATGGATGCCTGGCCAGAATATCCAGGGCTTCTTCAATTTCACGTTCGCCAGATCCCTTTATCTTGTGTCCGAGAAAGTTCTTGTAGCCAAAATCATGCCTGCTTTGATCGAAGGCATATCCGAGCCGTCTGCCTTCTCCTTTTGGCAGACCGGTTTTCTTATTCGGCAGTCCCAGCCCGGTCAGAATACGGGCAAGAGAAACAACATCGCTCTGTGTGTATCCGCCATCCACTCCCAGAGTATGCAATTCCATCAATTCTCTTGCATAATTCTCGTTAAGTCCGCCGAACTTGCCGTGCGAGGGTGAGTTGCCCGGCGCCGAATTTTCCCAGTTGTCCAGATAAAAGAGCATGGCGGCATGATGGCAGGTAGCTCCGAGCAAATCACGGAACTTGCCCATAGTATGCGGTCTGATGGCTTGCTGTTCGAAGGAGCCAGCCCAGATGTGGTCGAGACCTTTGTCGATGCAGATATTGAAATGGTTGTACCAGAAATCGGTGAGAACTTCCTGAAGTTGACGCTGGCTCTCGATATTGGAGCGCAAACGCGATTCGACGACAGCGCTTGCGACATGCGTGTAGCGGTCGGTCACTATCTTCACGAGATCTTTTCTTTTGGCGGGATCTACCCTCGGACCGGCTGCTCCCTTGCCATCAGCATTTCTTGCTTCCCGGGGAGGTCCGAATTTCAGGAATAGCTGCACAGGGGTGAGGCGATTGACGGGATTCTGTCCGAGGAAATTTATCACCGGGTCGAACCACTGATTACTTTGAGGGTTCAGCTGCTGATCCACAAAGGCGTCCACCCCCATGGCCTTCACTGACTCAATGTCGCCCGGGGCAGGGCCGAATGTCAGGCGGTTGAGAACGTGTACGACCTTTTCCTCCTCGCTCATCGACTCCTGAGCCAGAGCAGGATTTATCCAGATCAAGAGGCAAGCCATAAGCAAACAGACAATTTTCATTTCTGGTCACCATTTCTTGTGGTGTGGCGGGCGCGTCCCAACTTTATAAACGAACTGCTCACAAAAAAGTTCAAATCAACAGATTCCCACCTGGCAAGCCACCCGGATTTGACTGTCGAACGCGATCAGCCTGTCCCTTTCCGACCTTTACACGGACCTCCCAACAGGATGAATGCCCCTGCTTTGCTGCCCTTGCCTTGCACCGGCCGCAGTGATACACAAATATGCAGTCGACTGTGCACAATTCGGCAAACATTTTCTCCGCTGTCCAGAAATATCGCAGTCCGTCTATATGCACACATGGAATCGACATCAGTGAGGAAATTACCAATGAGCGGCGACCAGATCAACGACAAACAACCGGCAACAAAAGAACAACACTGCAGAAGCTCCCTCAGCGACTATGCTTTCGACTTGCTCAGGGGGGCTGCAACTGGTGCTGCGACAGGCGCAGTCGTTGGCACGATTGCCGAGTCCCTGGTTGGCGCCGGGGCAGGGGGAATTGGTTGCGCGGCAGTGCGCATTGGCGAAGATGCAGCGATTGGAGCGGCACTCGGAGCGACCGGGGTAGCCGTAGGCAAAGCCGTGCATGATGCCGCCGCAGGTGGTGCAGCCGGCGCTGCCAAAGTGGGCAAGGACATCAAGCAAGCAGGCGATCTGGCCGCAGGCGCCGCCATTGCCGGAGCGGCAGCCACAGGCGGTGCAGCCGAAGCACTCTTATTCCCGGGGATCAAAATCGCCATGGAACACAAGAAGGAGATCTCCCAAGTCGGAAAGGAAATAACCTCGACGCCTAAAGACGTCCTCGATCACATCAAGAAGAACCCTGTGGCGGCAGCCTGTGAAACGCTGGTGTGCCCGCCCCTGGTCATCATCGACGCCAAACTCCGCAAATATTTCGGCAAGTAGAAAAAGGCGACCAGATACAAATGCGAGGCGAGCAAGCAATTGCTCGCCTCGCATTTGTATCTAGAGAAGTTGCTCTGGCAGGACACACCAACCCAGTATTGTTTGCACAAGATAAGCTCCCATGCCTCAGGCGCATGGCTGGGTCTGTCCGAGGCAATCGGTTACTTATAGGCAAACTTGTGCAAATCGGCGCTAGAACAGCTTCAGCACCAGTTGCTGCACTTCACCGTCGATAGAAACACTTGAACGCTTCTGCCTGGGCACCCTCACATCGGCGAAAGTTAGCGTCCCTTTCTCCGGACCGCACGGTCCACAATAGCGCCCGCGCAATGATGTCGGCCTGCGGTGCCTGGCAAACAGCGTACGACAGCAAGGGCAGCGAGCCTGCCAGTAGCCTACCGGCATTTGCGCCTCGTCCGAGCAAGCCTCCGGATTGCAGCCCAGAGCAAGGCACATATCCTTCCATCGGCGGTCGTGTCCGTGACAAACACCGACCAGCGCGTGGGCAATCTCGTGCAAAATGGTGTCTACCACCTGCTCACTCGAATTTCTTTCGGCGAAAACAGCCGACAGTTCGATGCGCTTGCTGTCCTGTTTGCAAACTCCCAGCCTACGTTTGTTCTTGTTAAAGGCAAAGGACCAGCCGTCCAACGAGTATTGTGCCATCAATTGAGAAGCCAGGTTGCTTACTTCCAGGAGATTCACTGCGGTATCCTGCTTTCCAGACTGAGACATGCAGAAAGATTTTAGCGCAAGATGTTCCCTGGAAAAACAGAAATTTGTGTTCAGCAAAATCGAACAACACCTGTATGCCTTCTGCCCCTGTTGATATATCGTCCGAAGACCAATTAGCCCACGAGGCAGGTCGAAAAGAACACTTGCTTGCCGCGGGCTGTGCCGATACCTGGGACATCTCCTCTCAGTGAAGAAAGCGTATCCAGTCATCCAAAGCAATGAGCTCGCGCTGCTCGAAATGCTCATCCAGTACCCGCCACTGCTCAATTTCCGCCAGAGGCACCCGGCAGAAGAGATCGTTTGTCCTGTTGAAAGACAGAATGTGCCAGCTGTCTTTGCTATGCACGATCGAGTAAGGCTCTACCTGGCAGATACAGGGCTCACAAAGGCTCCTGTTGCCGTGCACGATTTCTACGAGCTGCCTGGAACTGCAGGCAAAATACAAGTTCAAAAAGAGTTTGCAGCTTATCTGGCACGTGCTGTCCGACAGAAAGTGCACCAGCTTCTCGACCTTGTCTGGCTTCAAGCCAAGGCGCGCCGACGGATTGTCGCAGATCTTATGGATGGCACTGTGCAATGCACCCTGGAATGAGGGTCCGGCATAGCGCCAGAGCATTTCTTCGGCAACAACGAGAAGCAAGGCTTCCTCCTCAGTAAGAGCAAAATTTGGCAGCTTCTTGCCAGGCACGGCGTTGAAATAGCCGTTGCGAATTTTGTCGAAACGGATATCGAGCCCAAGATTTTCACGCAATTCTTTGATGTCCTGAAAGATCGTCCGCGGAGCTACCTCAAATATATTGCAGAGATCTCTCACCCCGGGGAATTCTCCCCGGCGAATCTGTCGGTCGATGGCGATAAGTCTGTCCAGGCGTGATGTCATTGTCGTCCCTTGCCAGCTGCCGGAAGAAAATAGCTAGCGCCTGCCGACTTACCTTGTCGGCGCGCTGCGCAGTCGGCCTCTAACAAACAGGATAAAACCCGCTCCTGCAAAATAAGTGCACTGCCGGCAACTGTTGCAATTTCCTGCGATAGTTTTCCATCGCCGGCAAAACAGGGACATCCCTTGGCAATACCGGCTAAAATTCGCTTTGGGCTCGTAGTTCAACTGGCTTTGATCGATAATCTCTTATTGTGGCAATGGAAAAATGGATGGAACGATGAGAACTCGTCTGAATATAGCTTTGTGCGGTGTATTAGCTCTGGCACTGGCTTTTTTGAGCCATCCGTGGGCGTTAGCCGATGAGGAAGGCGCCAAGAGCCTGTTTTTCCGGCAACTGCAGTCGCCTGGGCAGGTCATGAATTTAGGGCTGACTTATTCGATCGAGCTTGTCAGGAAAGGAACAATCCTGAAAGTGGACAGCCGCTATCCCTTTGAGAACGGGGATCAGATCCGTTTTCACGTCCGGCCGAACGTGGATGGCTATATGTACATACTCCTGACCTCTAATAACGGTGACCAACTGACCCTTTTCCCGGATCGCGTGGCGCAACAGGACAATAAGGTCATCCACGGAAAGGAATATGTCTTGCCGCAGGACGGCGTCTTCGTCTTTGACGAAAAACCAGGACTGGAGACTATTCAGCTCTTGCTTTCACGTTTACCGCTCGACAAGAATTCCACATCCTCCGAACGCAGCATTACAATCAAGCCCAAAGGCAGCGCCGACATCGTCGCTCAGAAGTGTTATCTGGAAGCCAGCGATAATGGCGCCTCTAATGCCTCAGCCGTCCAGAGCAGCGGTATTGCCTCCCAGGCTAGCTTTCTGAATGATCCCTCCATGACGGTTGTGACGACAGACACGAGCCGGCCGTTTCTGGTCGATGTAATGCTGAAACATGAATCAAAAAATTCAGAAGCGCCCACGCTTGTGGCAAGCAGCTCCGGACACGGCAAGTCGCAAATTAGAGCCGTCTGCCCGACCCCCCCGCCTGGCAACGCTGGAGGTCTCGGGCAATCGGGCGGCACCGACAACTCCCCGATCGAAGATAAATGGGCGCTCGTCATCGGCATCAGTCATTTCATGGATCAAAGGCTCAACCTGATGTATCCGGCCAAAGATGCTCGCGACTTTGCCCAGTTTCTAATAAAGGAAGAGCATTTCGCTCCAGACCACGTTAAAGTCCTCGTCGACGGGCAGGCCACCCGGCAGGGCATCCTCACGCAACTTGGAACCAGCTGGCTGCCCAAAAATGTCAAGCCGGGCGACCTGGTTCTTCTTTTCGTGGCTAGCCACGGCTCGGCAGCCGAGATGGATGTGGCAAGAAAAAATTTCCTGGTAGCATACGATACCGACCCACGAAATCTTTTCGTCACCGGCATCGAGATGCAAGATTTAACGCGCATGATCAAACGGCGCTTGAATTCGGATCGCATTCTCGTTGTCCTGGACACCTGCCACGCCGGTGCCGCCGAACCTGGCGCCAAATCACTGCCTGCCATTGCCGGCTTCAACATTGAAGATGTTGTACAAGGAACAGGGCAGCTGGTGATAGCCTCTTCCTGCGCCAATCAAACTTCTCATGACTCGAAACGCTATGCCAACGGCATCTTTACCAAGCATCTCATTGATGGACTGCGCCAGTACCCGGATCTCGAGAACGCATTCAAGTACACCCGCGCTGCCGTAGCATCCGAGGCAGCAAAAGATTTCGGGCATGTTCAAACGCCGGTGTTGAAAGAAAGCGAATGGAAAGGAGCCGGACTGAAGCTGGGCGTTCCACCCTTCAAGCCCAGAACCTCCGAGCAATACTAACTGGCTGCTACTCCGCGCACCGATGTCCTGACAAAACGCTTTGTCCGCTCGATGGCAAACTTGATCGACCGCCCCAGAGTTTCCTCGTCGATGTCTCCCTTTGTCAGGAAATCTTCGGCTCCGCACTGGATCGCATCCAGATCAAGATATGACAGAGCCCACGAGCTAAGGACGATGACCGGGATATTGCCGGCAGCTTCAACAATCATCTCCAGAGCCTGCAATTCGCTGCCTTCCGACAGACTCAGCTCGGTGAGGATCAAATCCGGTCGAAAGTAACCCAGCTTCTGCACAGCCTCCTCGTGATTTCTGGCTGTCAGAAGCGTGAATGGCTGGGGACAGTTCTCGATGAGAGCTGCCGTGACAGAGAGATCATAATCGTCAGGCTCGACAAGGAGAATAGACATCTGCTTGCAGTTCATTACTGTCAGTGCCTCGCTAGGTGCCGGGGTTGCATTTCCTTATCCATCCTAAACGTCCCCGTTGCAACATATATGCAGCCAGGTTAAGTGGCAGAAATGTTTTTCTGTCACTCAACCTGGCTGCTCCCTTTGTTCTTATGCTTAACTACCCGGCTGCATCACGCCAATTTACTCAGGGAGAAACTCATCAGCGCCTGCCCTTGCTTTTCTTCTGCTTTGGACCTGGGGAAACAAGCTGGCGGTCGTGAGCTTCTTCCCACCGATTTCCCAGGCGCTGGCTGGCAAGAATGGAGAAACCGCAAAGCAGTCCGTGTTCATCGCGCATAACGCAAGTGGCAACATTCGCCCAGACCTGGCATCCATTTTTGGACACGAGCCAGCCCTCACATTCGTGTCGTCCGGTCGTTTCGGCGACCTTGAGTGTCGCAAGACAACTTTGACTGAATTCAGTCGGATAGAGGCAGGCGACATGCCGCCCGACAATCTCCTGCTTTTCATAACCAAGCAAACGCTCAGCGCCAGCACTCCATTCTGTGACTATGCCCATTGGATCCAGCATGACGACAGAGTGCTCAGTGAGGCTCTCCATGGAAAGGTGCAAACGCAACTCACTTGCCAGCGCAAAATTCTCGTTGGCTTTCAGTTCGATAAAGTGCGCCAGCTGACTGCCGGCCACGTCGAGCAAAGCAAGGAAGCCTGGATCGACAGGCTGGATTGCTCGACGGTAAAGCTCGATGACCGCGTTGATCTTGCCGTTGACAAGAATGGGGTATGCCAGGGCTCCGTGCATGTCTTCAAGTCGAATATGCCCTGCTCCAGGGAAGCGAGAGTCGCTTTTCAAATCAGATATCCAGATTGGCTCACCAGTGTCCCAGGCGACACCAGGCAATCCTCTCCCAGATACGAGGATCAGATCACGCGATATTGCAGAATCCTCATCTTCACCGGTCAGTCCAGGCTCTTCCCAGGCACAGGCACAGCGAAGCACGTTGGACTTCCGGTCGACTGACCAGAGAGCCCCCAGTTGCCAGCCGCTGGTCTCACTGAGGACGCTCAAAACATCGTATGCCGCCTGATGAACTGTTACTGCAGAATCGAGGATGGAGGTAACAGCATGCTGCGCCTCGGAAAGAAGCCTGGCATGCTTGCGCTCGCTGATATCGATGACGAACCCGCAAATCTTACGAATGGCACCTTCTCCATCGCGCACTGGAAAACCCTGCGCGTGCATCCAGGCAGTTGCCCCGTCCTGATAAACAATCCTGAACTCCTCATCCAGACAGCCTGAAAGCTGCATGCGCAGGACAGCCGTGAAAACCCTTGATCTGTCGTCAGGATGCACGGCATCAAGAAGTGAGTCGGGACGGTTATATAATGATTCGCAACTACGCCTGAAAAGCCTTGTATACGTGTCGCTCACGTAGAACATTCGGCTGAAGTCAAGGGAGCTTACCCAGACAAAACAATTGAGATAATGGGCAAAATGAGCAAAAAGTTCCTCCACTTCCTGCCTGGCCAGCAAAGAGTTCTGTTGATCGCTGATATCGCGGAAAGAACATCTTGTTAGAGACGTCCTGCACCCGGGCGAGTCGGAGTCAAGAAGCACATCCTTCTGACTTCCATCCTTGCACTTCAAAGAAATGGGCAAGTTCTCTACTGTTTCCCCGGAAGAGAGTCTCTCTATGATATCCAGACCCAGCGGCATGTTGCCAAAGAACTCGCCGATGTTGTGACCGACACAATCGCCTGTGCGATAACCAAGCAGTTGCTCAAAGTATCTGTTTAACCTCGCGAGTCGTCCGTCTTCCTCCGTCCACGCAAGAGGTATCGGCAGACGGCAGAAAACATCGTCAAGCTCAAGCCTTAGTCTGTCGCGCTCAGAGGCAGCCTGCGCGAGGGATTCGACCAGACGCTTTCTTTCGCTATTACTCTTTGCCCCAGCATACATTATCCACAGAACTACCACCACGGCATAAGCGAGGCTGCAAAGTTCGAACGCGGAAGGGCGACTCCTCATCACAACGAAGACGGTCAGAACCAACCAGGAAAGGGCAATTCCCAATCCAGCCAGAAGAGGCCATTTTATCGGCAGGCGCATAGAGGTGACCTCCAAGTTGAACAAATTCTAGGAAGGCAAAAGAAACCCTTCGTCGCTTTTAAGCTCAAGGTTCGCCGGGACATGCATCCCTGGTAGCAAGGATCAGCATGACAGACGCGCGTGAAAACCATGTGAAGAGTTGACGGCTTCAGGCAAGCAGTAGACTCACAGGTGCGATAAAATCCTAGGTTCCAGGAGAAAGAGGATATCGGGTGGCAGCTAGGAGCACTCTGGCGATACTGGCGGGCGCGGTCTGCGCGCTAC
>JAHFBI010000169.1 GCA_023250095.1 Candidatus Melainabacteria bacterium | reverse complement strand
CTGATCTTTAGACATCAGCATCACTAATTGTATGACCTGATCGTCGAAGCCCTCTGAACTGACTCCTAAATTATTGCTGCCGGCATAAACCTATGTCCAGGACATAGCACGCACTCAGCTCTCAGTCATGCCCCATATAAGAAGTTCAAGACACGCCCTAAAAGCAAGCCACCCAAGACACCCTGACAACCGCCGATCAGTGAACGCTCTCCGGACATATGCCTAACCACGCCAGGGTCCAAGCATATCTGCCTTCCCGGGTGGAAACTCAACCGATATCGGTTGAGTTTCTGGATGACCATTGCAAGTCCCTTTGAGCGTTCGAAATACCTGATCTAAAAACTCAACCGATTGGCTCCAATTGCACCGCAACTAGGCAGAATTCCCCTCTCAATCAGCTGCTTTATCTGCTCAATATGCTATTGGACGTGCTTTTTCACAGTTTCAACTATATGACAGGCGGCAATGCCGGCTGCATCGAGCAATTCGTCGGGGGTGCCTGAGCCAGGCATGGAATTGACGGCCATTTTTATTACTTTGGGCAAGGCAGTTTCGCTTGAAGCCAGTGCCTCAAGAACGGCGTCTCCCAGACCGCCCTCCGGCCAGTGATCCTCGACAACGATAAGCAAGCCTGTTTCGTGAGCCGCCTCCGACAGAGTTCTTACGTCAACAGGCTTCACTGAATAGAGGTCGATGACCCGTACATCAATACCAGCCGCTCTAAGCTCGCCATGGGCTTTTAAACTTTCATGCAAAGTAATTCCGGCAGCTACCAGTGTCGCCTTGTCGCTCTTTGATCTGCGCAGAACTTTGCTGCCTCCAGCTTCGAATTTTTCATCTGGACCATAGAGAACAGGTGTCTTTTCTCTTGTTGTGCGCATGTAAGAAATTCCTGGCAGCTCGGTCATGCGCTCGACTAGATGCGCAGCACAGACAGCGTCAGAAGGATAGAAGACAGTACTTCCGTAAATCGCCCGCATCATCGCCAGATCCTCCAGGGCCATCTGCGAAGGTCCGTCCTGCCCGATGGAAACTCCAGCGTGCGAGCCGCAAAGATGCACTTTGGCGCGGCATATCGCTCCCATGCGAATGAAGTCATAGGCTCTGCTGAGAAATGCGGCAAATGTCGACGCAAAGACAATCTTGTCACGGGTCGCCAGACCGATGGCAGCGCCAACCATGATCTGCTCGGCAATGTACATTTCAAAGAAATTTTTAGGATAGCTTTCTTTGAATTTTTCGGCAAATGTAGAGTTCGATACCTCGGCATCCAGCACTACGATGTCGTTACGCACGGCTCCCAGAGATTTCAGGGCATCACCATAAGCTTCCCGAGTTGCTGCCGTCGGACCCTTGTATTGTGGAGACTGAAACTTTCCATTCGGCTTCGGCGGCTCAGGTTTTTCGTCGTCCGGTTTCTGAACTGCCACCGTCAGATTGCTTGCCCCACCAAGCTCCTCGATGGCCTGCTTCGCCTGATCTTTATTGAGGGCCTTGCCGTGCCAGCCGTCCTTGTCAGCCGTGAAAGAAACGCCATGCCCCTTCTCGGTCTTGGCAATAATCAGTGTCGGGCGGCCAGTGGTGTTCATGGCTTCATTTAAGGCAGCGTCAATTTGCTCGAGATTATGCCCGTCAATGTCTATCTTGTGCCAGCCGAACGCATGCGCCCGCTCGGCATAAGCCATAGCATTCCAGGCCAGTTGCGTTTCGCCGCGCTGGCCCAGTCGGTTCATATCCAGAATAGCTATGAGATTGTCAAGCTTATAGAAAGACGCCGTGTTGAATGCTTCCCAGACAGAGCCTTCAGCTGTTTCGCTGTCGCCCATGAGAACATAAACGTGATAGGGCAGCTTATCGAGATATTTGCCGTTGAGAGCCATGCCCACGCCCATCGGCAGCCCCTGCCCGAGCGAGCCTGTGGCAACATCGACCCACGGGAGCACGACCGGCACTGGATGCCCCTCTAAACGGCTGCCGAATTTGCGCAAGCTCATCAACTCTTCGTCGTTGATCGCACCGGCTGCTTTGTACATCGAATACAGAAGAGGCGCCGCATGCCCTTTGGAAAAAATCAGACGGTCATTATTTGGATGGCGCGGATTTTCAAAATCGTATCTGAGATATTTTGACATCAACACCGACATGAGATCAGCAGCCGACATCGAAGATGTGGGGTGCCCGGAGCCAGCCTCGGTCGTCGAGCGGATACTGTCAACCCGCAATTGCTGTGCCAGCTGGCGCCATGTTTGAACCTTGGCAATCTGAACTTCAACCATTGAAGTTCCCCCTTGTAATAGTGCTTGTCTTTTCCCAGCGACACCCCCGAGCCATTTGCTTGAAACAGCCCGGCCTCACTCGATCGATGTCTGAGTATTTTACTTAAATCAGGGGACGCTTACTACGTACATGGGTCCGCCTGATTATGGTAAGCTTCCTCTCATTCTTTGCCGCCTGAGTTGAGAGGCAGCCAGATCCACAGGCCTAAACGGTCTGCGTCAATCTGGCAAATGCAATATCTGCCAGATTTTGTGAAGGAAGTGTACTCATGTCGAAAGAAACCACAGCCCTGGCGCAGCCGGAAACACAGAGCTACCGACTGCCCCGCACAGTCGTCCCCTCCAGATATGAGATAAAGCTCTCACCGGAGCTATCCAGTTTTAGATTTCAGGGCGAGGAAATCATTTCCCTGACAGTAAAGGAACCGGTGACAGAGATGCTGCTCAATGCTCTGGAACTGGAAGTGGAGCAGGCATATCTGACCGGCGACGGTGGCACCAGATACGAAGGCAAGATCTCGATGGATGCGGAAAGCGAGCGCATGGAGCTGTCCTTCGGACGGACAGTCACTCCCGGTTCGTGGACCTTGCATATCAAATTTAGCGGCACACTCAACGACAAACTGCACGGCTTTTATCGCAGCACCTACAAAGATGCCGCAGGCAAGTCCAAGATTCTTGCCACGACGCAGTTTGAAGCCACTGACGCTCGCCGGGCGTTTCCCTGCTGGGACGAGCCGGATTTTAAGGCCGTTTACAAAATCACCCTGGTCATCGACGAGAATTTGACGGCAATCTCCAACGCCGGTATCGAATCCGAAAAGAAGCTGCCAGCACAAAAGAAAAAAGAGCTGGTTTTCAAAGACACCATCAAAATGTCCACATATCTGGTGGCATTCGTGATTGGCGAACTTGAAGGCTCCCAGCAAACAATAGTGGATGGGAAGCCGGTGCGAGTATATTCCGGTCCGGGTAAGAAACACCTGACCAAATTTGCCGAGGGAATTGCCGCACACTCGCTTTCCTTTTTCGCTCGATATTATGGAGTACCGTATCCGGGAGACAAACTCGACTTGATCGCCATCCCGGACTTCGCCTTCGGCGCAATGGAAAATCTCGGATGCATCACTTTCCGGGAAAGCGCTCTGCTTGTCGATGAGAAAACGGCTTCGCATGCAGAGCTTGAGCGCATTGCCGATGTCGTCGCACACGAGATCGCTCACATGTGGTTCGGGGATCTCACGACCATGAGCTGGTGGAACGGCATCTGGTTGAACGAAGCCTTCGCCACATTCGCGGAAATGATGGCGGTTAATGCCTGGAAACCCGAATGGAAACGCTGGGACACGTTCGGCGCCTCGAGGGCAGCGGCCTTCACTGTCGATGGGCTGAAGAGCACCCGGGCAATTGAGTTTCCCGTGCGCCACCCGGAAGAATGCCAAGGGATGTTTGATGTTCTTACATACGAGAAAGGCGCATCCGTGCTGAGGATGCTCGAACAATACATCGGAGAGCCGGTGTTCCAGAAAGGCATCAGCTTCTATCTCAACAAGCATCAGTTTGCCAACACCGAAACCAGCGACCTCTGGGCAGCTCTAGAGCAAGCCTCCGGTCAGCCTGTCATGCAATTGATGGATTCATGGATATTCCAGCAAGGCTACCCGATGATCTCAGCTTCGCTGGATCACAGCGAAAGCAAACTGGAATTGTCTCAGCAACGCTTCTTCTATCTGACTGACAGCGCTGCTGGGGACCATCTTTTCCATGTGCCGATAATGTTGCGCGCCGGTTGCGGCAAAAATATCTTGCACAAGAAAGTCCTCCTGACGGAAAAGACGACAACGATAGACTTGGGCGAAAAAGTCGACTGGCTGGTGATCAACGATGGCGGGCACGGCTTTTATCGCGTGCACTACTCAAGCGAGTTGCTCGCACGGCTCACCGCCAATCTCTTTGAGACGCTGACGCCTATTGAGCGCTTCAACCTGGCTAACGATACCTGGGCGATGGTCCTGGCCGGACACATAACACTGTCCGAGTATCTCAAGATGTCCCTCTTGTTCCGGGAGGAAACTGACAAAAATGTCTGGTCGACTATTATCGGCTCCCTCTCCTATCTGGACCGTATAGTCGATGAAAATGCCCGTGGAGCTTTTGAAGCCTTCGTTTGCCACATGGTGGAACCTGCCCAGTTGAGACTAGGCTGGGAAGTGAGAGAAAATGAAGACGAGCTGACGGGGCAACTGCGTGGCTCTTTGATAGGCGCTCTGGGGTGCCAGGGCAACCACAGGCCCACACAAGAGAAAGCCCGAGACATGTATGCCAGGTACCGAGTCGACCACACCTCCGTGGAACCCAATATCGTTCCTGCCGTGGTAAGTGTTCTGGCCGGCTGCGGCGACAGGGAGCGCTATGAAGAGTTCTTCAATGAATTTACCGATGCAAAGACTCCGCAAGACGAAGAGCGCTATCTCTTTGCTCTGGCTGCCTTCAAGAACAAGAAACTGCTGGCACAAACGCTTGGCTACACACTTTCAGACCAGGTGAGAACCCAGAATGCCCCTTACCTCTTGCGCTCCGTCATGATGAACAATCTCGGCGGGCATATGGCCTGGGAATTCGTCAAAGCTCACTGGGGTGAGGTCACGACAAAGTACCCGGACAACTCCATTCCACGAATGCTGGAAGGCATCACGGCCCTGAGCCGACCGGAATGGGAAAAGGACGTGAACGAGTTCTTCCAGTCCCATCCTGTCAAGCAAGGAGCCAAGGCGCTCGAGCAACATCTCGAGCGCCTAAATGTAGCAGTACGTTTCCGGGCACGTGAAGCTGCGCCCATGGGCGCTAGTTTCACTATGCCTTAGACGATAGTCAGCTCTTAAACAAAGGCAGATCCCCATCAACTTTAAGATCAGATCTACTCAGGTCCAGATCGAAGTCAGATTCAAATCAGATCAAGATATAAGCAGGTCCGGTCACGACTTTTTCACAAGCACACCCTAAACTGCCAGGAAGAAGGAGAGCAGAAAGCCCGGAAATTAACGTGGCAATGGTTACCCAGCTACTTGACATTCGGCGAGGTATTGGCGAAGATCTTAGTTCTCCCGGGCTGGGAAAGTTACTAAGTAAATCAGGTTCGACTGAGGCGCGCGCTGGATTCTGGCGAACCAATCGGAAGACGAGAAAATATGGCCGACGATGCAAACCGGAACGTAGAAAATACTTCTTCCACCCCTGATGTCCAGCGACACGGGGATCGTGGCGCGGCAGAGAACAGCCGAGTCCATGAGGAGGTTCACAACGAGGTCAACAAGGCCAATCCAGACATTAAATGGAACGCTGATCCAAAAGATATTGAGAGCAAGAACTTTCAGGCTGTATCTACACCGGATGGCAAAGCCATTGACACAAACAAGCCCGTGCCGCTCAGCAAGCTTTATCAAGTCGACGGGCTGAGCCTGACACAGATGCAACCGGGCGCGGAACGCTTCCCTGCACCTCCTGGCAATCAGCGTCTGGAGGCAGGTAAGCCTGGTGCAGCTGCCACACTGGAAGCTGCCGCCGGCAGAGGAAACCAGACAACTGACGCCCGGGCGACGGCTCAGCCAGGCGACGCCGGTAACAACCCCGGTGCGCAAAGACAAGCAGCCGATGTGCAGGCAGGAAGGAAAGAGGGCTCCGACCAGAGGACAGATGTACAACGCCCGGGAGAAACAGCGCAGCAGGCTCTGGATCGCGAGAAGCAGGAGTTGCAAAGTCACCTGAGCGATTCTCGAGAAGGACTGAGCAGCGAGCAACGCCGGCTCTGCGACGAAGCTATGAAGGAGCTCGTCAGCCCGGACCGCAAGCCGCCGCTTTCAACTTCCGACAGAGCGGCAATCATGCATGACGCCAATCGCCTCTTCAATGAGAAGCTGGCCAACGGGCTGGATCAAGGCGACCGCAATCGCGGCGTCACAGCCATGTTGCACGATTCATTCAAACCAGAAGACGCCAATCAAGGTCAGCACAACACTTGCAACGAAACCACCGAAACCAAAGTGCAGGCTTTCTCCAATCCTGCCCAGCAAGCCAGACTTTTCGCCGATATGTACACAAACAAGAACGGCGATAACACAGTAACCATGCCCGACGGCAAAAATATTCAGTTCGACGCCAACAGCCTTAAAGGCGATCGAGAAGCACAGCAGGCTCTGGATCCAGGGCGCGCTGGCAAGGGTGATCGAGACCAGTTTGTTCAGGCGATGAACCACCTCTATGTCAACGACCATACACAGCGCAAAGACACGCCTGAGTTCTATACACAGGAGCGCGCCGGCCAGTTCGGACCAAGTGACACCGGTGAGCGGCGCCATGTCGGCAGTTTCAACGGATCGGTTGTGACTGATGACAAGGGCAGACCAGACTCGTCCCCAGGCATGGGTGTCGACGATGTAGCTGGCGTGGCCGAGCGTCTGAGCAACGGTAACGCTCACATGGCAGCCAATCACAACCGCTTCGGCTTTAACGACGGAAAAGTCAACGACGTGCGCACAGCAGCGGATCTCGACTCCGCCTGGGACAAAAACGGCGGCAAACCCCTGACGCTGGCTGTCGATACAAGGCACCCGATGTTCCACGCCGACGGTGTCGGTGGTTACGGCGGCGGGCACGTAGTAGTCGTCTCCGACCGCAGAGAAGCAGTGGGCTCTGACGGCAAGCCAAAGATGGGACCTGACGGCAAGCCCGAATATGAATACAAATTGCTCAACTGGGGCGACAAATACAACGGCTGGGTTTCCGGCAAAGATCTGGCCGAATCGATGAATCCCAACGGTAAAGGACGCGACAGCTACTCGCCACTGCCGGATGGTCCCAAGGGCGGCAGCGCAGCCAAAGGCGACGGACCTTACGGGGGAGGAGAAAGCGGGCAGGGTCCGCGGCGCCAGAGCGACGGCATCAAGACGGAGTCCAACAAAATCAAGGACGACGATGCACGCAAGAAGCAAGAGCAGGACGACAAGGAGCGCAAAGCCTCCGAAGAGAAAAAGCGTCGCGAAGAAGAAGAGCAACGCACCCTTGATCTGCAAAAGAAGAAACAGAAAGATGAGGATGAAGAAAAAGAGCTGCGCAACCTTCTCCAGCTGAAAAAGAAAAGAGAGCAGACCGGTGGTTGAGATCTAAAAATCATTCCTTCTCGACAGAGGCTTGTAAAATATGTTTGATGCTGATGATAACAATCAGGCCAGACTTGTTCGATCCAGTACAGAGCAAACATCACAGGTATTGACCAGGGAGGTATCCGTCGGCGACAGAACCTTCATAGCCAGCGCCAGGACAAAAGGTGAAATGACGGATTTCGGTCAGATAAAGGAGATAACCCTTCCGGAAGGCTGGGTGGAAGCACCGGCAGAAAAGGGACTGTCGACAGTAACCTTGCGCATGTTTCACCCGGAAGGCAAAAACGACATTTCCATCAATCTTTATTACCGCGGTCAGCCGCTTGACGAAGACTCGGCCCGGACCTTCCACAACCTGCTGTCCGCCAGAGCCGGATCGCATGCCCCCGAAAAGCTCAGTCCCCTTGAAATAAGGTCACTGGACCGGGCAATGGGTTACACGACTGTCGGAGACAATCAGTATACAAACAGCGCCCGCCGAGGCGACCGCAATTATCCTGTCTTCAATCTCGCCACAGCCGAAGTTCTCCCCGTCAACGGCCGGACCACGCTCAAAGTCACAGGAACATTCCAGGATCAAAACGGCATGCCGCTCAACGAATATTGCGGTTATTTCATTGACGCAGACGGACAGGGCAAGAACGTCGACGAAATTTTTTATCAGGCCAAGACACGCGGCAAATACATGCTGCATGTAAAAGACTTCGAAAATACGCTCAAATCCATTCAGTGGCAGTGAGCGACTGGACTGGATTGAATTGATTCGGTCAGAATCTGCGGCTTGTCCGTGCCTGTCAAGAATTCTCTGCTGGCGGCAGAAGCATGAGCGCGCCTGATTTGACTTGCTCGCCTGAGGCTGCCTGCTCAGAGCTTGCCAGGTCATAAAGTATCTCCTCACGTATCTGCTCGATAATTGCCTCCGCCCCCAGGGCGCGCAGCCAGACTTTCTGCCTGGCTGCGTCCTGGCGCCAGAGCCTGTCCGGTCCTCGCCCCGTGGCATAAAATGTGATTTCTTTGTCCGTGGCAAAAACGGTATACATTGTAGCTTCCGCCTCAAACTTCAGCCATTTCTTCAAGCCGAGACTCTCGAGAACGGTCGAGCCTGGCTCATCAGTCCTCTCCGGCGTGGGGACGCGGGGATTCTGTCCGACGAGCTGCGTTAACAGGCAGGCAGGCAGTTCCGGCGCTGAGACATCGCATATGGTGACAGGCTCGCTGTCCAGGTAAAAGCCAGCTTCCGTCTCAGCAACTGTAGGAATAATGATCTGCTGCCGGTAAAGATAGAAACGCATCATGCTCATCAGTTATCCGCCTCACAAGTAAATCTTGGACACCGGCTGCCGTTTTGATTTCCAGAGCGAGCCCTGACACAGGCTTTCTAATGAGATCTCGATACCTCGTCGTCATCTTGTCCTTTATCGCTTTTCCCAAGAGGTTTCATTGTCGGAAAGGCGATGACGTCGCGGATGGAAGGAGAGTCGGTAAGCAGCATGACCAACCGGTCGATGCCGATGCCGACACCCATGGTAGGCGGCATCCCGTATTCCATAGCCAGGATGAAATCGAGATCGAGCGGCTGAGCTTCCTCATTGCCTGCCGCTCGCTTGGCGGCTTGCAATTCCAGACGAGCGCGCTGGTCTTCGGGGTCGCTCAATTCACTGTAACCGTTGCCATGTTCGCGCCCATACATGAATAATTCGAAGCGCTCCACCTGCCCCGGTTTCGTGCGATGCATCTTGGTCAAGGGAGAAATTTCCACCGGATAATCAATCAAAAAAGTCGGCTGGATTAAAGTCGCCTCGACCTTATCTTCGAAAATGGCGTTGATAACAGCCCCGCGCGAATCAGCATCCTTGAGGTCCACCCCCAGAGTGAGCGCTGCTTCTTTTGCCGCAGAAAAATCGCCCAGGGTATCCACATCCAGCCCGGTCACTTCCTTGATGGCATCAGCCATAGTGACACGCCGCCATGGACGCGTGAAATCAAGCTCCGTCCCTTGATAAGAGATTTTTGCCGAGCCGCACACCGTGGTGACAACAGTCAGGAGCATCTCTTCGGTGAGATCCATCAGATCGTTATAATCGCCGTAAGCCTGGTACATTTCCAACATGGTGAATTCGGGATTGTGCCTGGTGCTTATCCCTTCATTGCGGAAAATGCGCCCGATGTCGTAGACCTTTTCGAAACCGCCGATAATCAGGCGCTTCAAATGCAATTCCGTAGCAATGCGCAAATAAAGGTCGATATCGAGGGCATTGTGGTGAGTGACGAAGGGGCGGGCGTCAGCGCCTCCGGCCTCAGTCTGCAAGACCGGTGTTTCAATTTCCAGATAGCCTCTGCCATCAAGAAATTCACGCAAGCAACGCAAAGCCAGGCTGCGCTTGCGTAGAGTCTGCCGCACGGAAGGATTCATGATCAAATCGACATAACGGTGCCTGTAGCGGGCCTCCACATCTTTGAAGCCATCCCAGCTGTCCGGCAGCGGTTGCAGCGATTTGCAAAGTATCTCCCAGCCAGTCACCTTGACTGAAAGTTCACCTTGCTTCGTGCGCCTGATTGTCCCGGTTACGCCAATAAAGTCGCCTTTGTCCAGAAGTTTCAACCGTTTGAGCAGGGTTTCTTCAAGGCTCGCCTTATGGCAAAAAAGCTGGATCTTGCCTGACTCGTCATATAGATCGACGAACATCCATGTATTGCGCTCGTTCATGATGCGCCCGCAGACTTTCACGACGCTGTCCGTCTCCGTGTCGGCAGGTAAGTCTTTGTAAAGCTCGTGAAGCTCGGCGGCACAGTGCGTACGCTCGAACTTATATGGATAAGGGTTTACCCCTTCTTCACGCAGTTGTTTGAGCTTGCGCAGCCTCTCGGCACGCAATCTGCTCCCTTCAATCTCAGCCACAGTCAACGCTTTTATCCTCATTCAGGCAGAGGGATATATTACATTAGAATCCCTGCCGCGACCAATCCAGGGCTCCTGTGACATTTCCTACCTTTGCCTCTTTTCATTGAAATG
>JAHFBI010000168.1 GCA_023250095.1 Candidatus Melainabacteria bacterium | reverse complement strand
CGACATCGCTATCGACAATAATTTCTGGATGTCCCAGCGCTTCTTTTAGATCGTCGATGACAGATTCGACCTTACGGGCCGAGCGCTTTTCGCTTGTGAAAAAAAGCTCGAGAGCGGATTGCTCGCTCCGTCCAAGTAGAGTAAACATATCGCAAGCAATGCCAAGCTTGTTGAGGCGCTGGAGAAGCTCGCTCACTCCTTCCGGATAAGGCAATGTCCCGTCAGAGCCGTCAGCCTGGAACAACGCCTGGGAGAGCTTGAGTTTGAAAGCGACCTGATTCGTATCCAAGGCAATGCCGCACACAGTGTAAGCAGGCGTGTCGAACTTATGGGTGATCAAAGTACCGACATCGTCCGGTTCGAAAGTCGAGCGCAAGCGGATTGGCACTCCCTCGTTCATCGCCATTTCCACAGAGCGCTGATTTAGCACCTGCGCTCCGGCGGCGGACAGCTCAAGCATCTCTTCGTAAGAGATTGCCGTCAGGCGCCTGGCGCCCGACAGAGCATTGGGATCGGCTGTATAGACGCCATTGACATCCGTATAAATATCGCAGCTGTCGGATTTCAACGCAGCAGCCAGGGCCACTGCCGTCGTGTCGGAGCCGCCGCGCCCGAGTGTCGTGATCTCGGATTTGCCTGAAATGCCCTGAAACCCGGCGACAATTGCCACCTCGCCTGAAGAAAGACATTTCTCCAGGGGACTGGCATCAATTTCCTTGATGCGCGCGCAGCCATGCCTGCCATCGGTAGAAATCCCGGCTTGCGCTCCAGTAAAAGATCTTGCTTTCACTCCCAGGGATTGAACAGCCATGCTCAGAAGAGCAATCGAAACCTGCTCTCCTGTTGCCAGAAGCATGTCCATCTCTCTTGGGGCGGCGTCATCCGTAAGCTCATCGGCCAGGGCAATGAGGGCATCGGTGGTGCGCCCCATGGCCGATACCACTGTCGCCACCTGATGCCCGGACTCGGCAGCTTTGACGACAATCTTCGCCACATTGCGGATATGCTCGATATCCTTGACCGATGTCCCGCCGAATTTCTGGACGACTCGTCCCATGCGCTTCGATTCCGTTTCTCCGGATGTTTTCTGCAGGCGCCGAGACTCCTGCTCCGGGAGCTAATTCCTTCAGACAGCCTTTCGCCGGTCCATGATAGCCTGAACCGTCATGAACCGGCGGACTCTCCTTTCGGAATCTAACCTAAGACGCTGCTAAAGTCCGCTGAAAACTCCCTCCAGCAGCCTGATAGACTCCCCGGGCAAATATTAACTGGTCCGAAAAGATATGCTGCGACACCGGAGCTCTCAGAAGTCCTGTTGCATACTGCCCTGACTTTGAGGGCACATTGAATCTGGATGGCAATACTAATGTCGCGCCCTGGACCACGCGGAAACAACATGCAGGTTGAAAAGAGTGCTTGAAACAAACAAAGAGTACGCAAGGCAGAAAGCTCTTTGCCCGGGTCAGGAAATTCTTATAGTCCCTGAGCCCCGGCGACTGCCCAGCGTCCCGTCCAGGTACAAGGCTGTCTCAGCCTTTCCACCACATAAAAGGAGTTTGAAAGTTGCCAAGCATCCTCCTGGCCGAAGACTATGACGACCTGCGCGAAATGATCAAGCAGATGCTCGAGCAGGAAGGGTACACAGTGGAAGCTGCTGCCAATGGGCAGGCAGCTTCCGGACTGCTCCACTCCCGGCAGTTCGATCTGCTCATCCTGGACTGGGACCTTCCTTACCGCTCCGGCATTGATGTCTGCCGGAGTTTCCGCCAGACAGGTGGCGTCACTCCGATTCTCATGCTGACAGGTAAAAAGGGCATTGATGACAAGGCTGCTGGCTTCGATGCCGGTGCCGATGACTATCTCACCAAACCCTTTCATCCCAAAGAGCTGGCCGTGCGCGTCAAGGCACTGCTCAGGCGGCATCCTTCCTTTGAGCCGAGAAGCGACCGCCCACAAGAACCTTTGATTGGTACCACCATATCAGATCGTTATTTGATTCTTTCCTTGCTCGGGCGCGGCAGCACCGGCGTCATTTATAAAGCCAGGCATCAGCTTCTCAACAAATTCGTCGCCCTGAAAGTTCTGCACCCCCAGCTGGCTGGCGACCGCGAGAGCCTGGGGCGCTTCAAGCGCGAGGCACAAGCTGCCAGCACGCTCTGCCACCCGAACATCGTCTCGGTTCATGACTTCGGTATATCGGCTTCAGGACTGCCTTTCCTTGTCATGGATTATCTGGAAGGAGTCTCTCTTGCCGACGTCATTGCCCGGGAAGGACACCTGCCGCCCTTGCGCGCGATATCCATTTTCGCTGACGCCTGCGACGCCCTTTCCCATGCCCACAGACATGGGATCATTCACCGTGACATCAAGCCGGGCAATATGATGCTGATTGCCGGGGAGTCCGACAAAGAGGTATTAAAAATACTCGATTTCGGAATTGCCCGGCTGCTAGACAACGAGCAGGCGCGCCTGACGCAAACCGGCGAGATCGTGGGCAGCCCGATGTATATGAGTCCGGAGCAATGTCTCGGTAAGGATGTCGACGGTCGCTCCGATATCTTTTCACTCGGCTGTGTCATGTATATGACTTTGTGCGGCAGCGAGCCTTTTGTCGGAGCCAATATATTCGAGACAATGCACAAACGGACGGTGCAGGCCGCTGTACCCTTTTCGGTCATGGCACCGGGGCTTTCCATCCCGGCTTGCCTGGAGACAGTAGTTTTACGGGCCCTCAACCAGGACACAAACGAGCGCCATCAGTCGATGGAGGAACTGAAAGCCGACATTGAGAAGGCTGCCGCACAGCTTTCATGAGCCGGGTTCACGAAAGACCTGCCAAACAATAAAGCCGAGAGCTCCTGCCCAAAGCCGAGGATCTCGTTGGCTTACTCACGCCAGTCAAACCCGCCCCTGGAAGCAGAGATCCTCTGACGCCTGACGCCTGACGCCTGACTGATTATTGTGGGAGGTCCTTAAATTTCTTGCATGGGAATTCTCACACCATGCTGTCTGGCAAATTGCAAAGCCTCCTCATAGCCTGCATCGGCGTGGCGAATCACCCCCATGCCTGGATCGCTTGTCAGAACTCGCTTCAAGCGCACAGCCGCCTCGGCTGTGCCGTCGGCAACAATCACCTGCCCTGCATGGAGCGAATAGCCAATCCCGACACCACCCCCGTGATGGAGGGAAACCCAGCTGGCCCCGCCCACAGCATTGATCAAAGCATTGAGGTAGACCCAGTCGGCAATGGCATCCGAGCCGTCCTTCATCGCCTCGGTTTCCCGGTTGGGAGAAGCGACCGAACCAGCATCGAGATGATCGCGCCCGATCACGACAGGGGCTTTCAGTTTCTTCTCGGCAACAAGCTTGTTGATGGCCAGCCCGAGCCTGGCGCGATCGCCATAACCCAGCCAGCAGATGCGAGCCGGCAGTCCCTGGAACTGCACCTTTTGCGATGCCAGCTCTATCCAGCGGCACAACTGCTTGTTGTCAGCAAAGCTGTTCAAAATCGTCTGATCGATAAGGGCTATGTCGTCCGGATGCCCGGAGAGCGCTGCCCAGCGGAAAGGTCCTTTGCCTTCACAGAACAAAGGCCTGATGAAAGCCGGGACGAAGCCTGGAAAGTCGAAGGCATCAGCAACACCGTTATCTCTGGCAACCTGGCGAATATTATTGCCATAGTCGAAAACAACGGCTCCGCGCCTGAGAAACTCCAGCATGGCTCTTACATGCTTGCTGATTGAATCGACAGCAAGCTTGGCCAGTCGGTCCGGGTCGGATTTGCGCATGGCAGAAGCTGCCTCGAGGCTCATGGATTCGGGGATGTATCCATTGAGCGGATCGTGAGCGGAAGTCTGATCGGTGACGACATCTACTTTCATCCCCATCTCAAGAAGCCTGGGCAGGACTTCGGCAGCATTGCCCAGCAAAGCAATGGACAGAGCCTGCCCTTTTTCTCTTGCCTCCTGGCTGAGTTTGACTGCTTCTTCGAAATTGGCAGCTTGCCGGTCGCAATATTTAGTCTTGAGACGGCGGTCGATACGTTCTTGATCTACTTCCACACAAAGAGCGACACCACCATTCATAGTTATAGCCAGGGGCTGGGCGCCGCCCATGCCGCCGAGTCCGCTGGTCAAAACCAATTTGTGCTTGAGAGTACCGTCAAAATGTTTGCGGGCAAGCGCGGCAAATGTCTCATAAGTACCCTGGAGAATTCCTTGCGTGCCGATATAAATCCAGGATCCTGCCGTCATCTGCCCGAACATGATCAGCCCTTTTCGCTCCAGGTCGCGGAAATGTTGCCAGTTTGCCCAGTGTCCTACCAGATTGGAATTGGCGATGAGGACACGCGGGGCGTTGGCGTGGCTTGGGAAGATGCCAACCGGCTTGCCCGATGAAACAAGAAGAGTTTCATCTGACTCAAGCTCTGTTAGACACTTGACAATGGCGCGCAAGCAATCCCAGTTTCGAGCGGCTTTGCCTGAGCCGCCATAAACGACCAGTTCATGCGGATTCTCAGCTACATCTTTGTCCAGGTTGTTGAGCAGCATCCTGAGCGCAGCCTCTTGAATCCATCCGCGGCACGACAGATCAGAGCCGCGGGGCGCTTGAACATCAATCGGATTCCTGCTGGCAAGAATAGCTTTGACAAGTTCGGACTGGCTACGCGCGCTAGTTGCTGTCGTCATGACTCACCTCAGAAGGCTGGATCCAATTAGGAAAAGATTACAAGCCTCATATGGCTTGCTTCGTGCTGTAGACTGGCAAAGGATGATCATAGCTAAGATACAGGAAAGACCACAAGCTTTAAGGCAATCTGAATGTGTCTTGTTGAGAGGCAGACAAGTCCCCTGAAAGAAGGATTTTAAGAATGGTCCAGGAAATTCTCAAGCCCAAGATCGACGGAATCAAATACAGTCTCTCGGACATCCCCTTGAAAGCGGTTTATACGACAGAAGATCTTCCAGGCTGGGATTATGAGACCGACCTGGGCGATCCGGGAAGCTTCCCTTACACCAGGGGTATTCATCACAACATGTATCTGGGCAAACTCTGGACAATGCGCCAGTTTGCTGGTTACGGCGGACCGGAGGAGACCAACGCCCGCTTCAAGTATCTGCTCACTCAAGGGCAAACCGGGCTATCTACCGCCTTCGACCTGCCCACTTTGATGGGCTATGACAGCGACGATCCAAAGGCCCATGGTGAAGTAGGCGTATGCGGAGTGGCAGTCGACAGCCTTGAGGACGTCGAGATACTTTATGCGGACCTACCGCTCGATCAGGTCTCTACTTCCATGACCATCAACGGCCCGGCAGTGATCGTCCTGGCCATGTTCCTGGCAAACGCTCAGAAACGCGGTTTCGACCTGAAAAAACTGAACGGCACCCTGCAAAACGACATATTCAAAGAGTACATCGCCCAGAAGACCTATCTGGTGCCACCGCGTCCGGCGCTGAAGCTTATCCAGGACATGATGGTCTTTTGCACAAAAGAAGTGCCGCGCTGGAACACAATCTCAGTCAGCGGCTACCATATCCGCGAAGCCGGCGCTACAGCCATTCAGGAGCTGGCTTTCACGCTGGCCGACGGCTTTGCCTATGTCGACGCTGGCATCGAAGCCGGGCTCGAGGTCGATGATTTCGTGCCGCGCCTTTCCTTCTTCTTCAATGCACACATAGATTTCTTCGAAGAAATTGCCAAATACAGAGCAGCAAGGCGCATCTGGGCCAGGAAGCTGCGCAACCACTACAAGGCCAAGGACGAGCGGTCCTGGAAACTGCGTTTCCACACACAGACAGCCGGCTGCAGCCTGACGGCGCCGCAACCGGAGAACAACATTATTCGCACTGCCATAGAAGCTCTGGCAGGAGTCCTCGGTGGCACTCAATCGCTGCACACGAATTCCATGGACGAGGTGCTGGGTCTGCCTACGGAGAAGGCTGCGCACATAGCCTTGCGCACTCAGCAGATCATCGCTTATGAGACGGGCGTGGCCGGTGTGGTCGATCCCCTGGCAGGATCTTATTATGTGGAATGGCTGACAAATCAGATGGAGGCTGGAGCCTGTGAGTATTTCAAGAAGATCGAAGAATTAGGCGGGGTCATGTCAGGCATCGAGAAAGGCTTTTTCATGAAAGAAATTGCCGATGCTGCATACCGCTTCCAGCAAAAGCTCGACTCAGGCGAATTCACTTTTGTCGGGCTGACCGGATATAAGGAAGAAGCATCTGGTCCGAAAATAGATATCTTGAAAATCGGTCCTGAATATGAACAGCGGCAGTGTCAGCGGCTGGAGAAGCTCAAGCAAAGGCGCGATAATTCTGAAGTGGAAAGCGCGCTTTGCGCTCTTGAATCTGGACTTGCCTCAGGAGCAAACAGCTTCCCGCTGATCCTTCAGGCAGTCAAGGCTTATGCCACGGTCGGCGAAATCTCCAACGTGATGCGCCGGTTGTGGGGAGCCTATCGCGAACCCTCAGTCTGCTAATTTTCGCTTGAATTTTCCCTTTGTCAGTCACAAGGAGCGACAACGGTGCGCATGCATAGATGGACCATTCTGGCAGCAGCTGGGCTGCTACCTTTCATCTTTCAGTATTCTGCCCGATCGGTGCCGCCTGAGGCCTTTGCCCACAATAAGGAAGCCATCAAGCTTTACAACGCCGGCAAAATAAAAGAGGCGATAGTCGAATTCAAAAAGGCTCTGACGATAGATCCTTCAAACGCTGACTACCACAACAATCTCAGTCAGGTCTACATGAGCCAGAACGATCTCACTAATGCTGTGTCCGAAGCGGAAGCAGCAGTCAAATATCGTCCCGCTGATGCCAAAGCTCAGAATATTCTCGGCAGCCTCCTCATTAAGCAAAACAAACTCGCTGAGGCCAGGAAACATTTTGCCCTGTCCGTAAAAGCCGCTGCAAAGAACTCGCAATACCGCCTCGACCTGGCCAACTGCCTTCTTGCCGACAAAAAAGCGGCCGAAGCTGAAAAGGAATATCTGGAAGTCCTCAAAGCCAGACCCCGGGATTCACTGGCGCTCTCCTGCCTGGCAAACGCGCTGCGCGCGCAAAAGAAGCTTCCTGAAGCCGAGACACAGGCTCGCCAGGCGATTGCCTCAGCGCCCGGCAGCGCCGACGCCCACCTTAGTCTGGCTGGAGTCTTGAAAGACAGGTGCAAGGACAAGGAAGCCATCAAAGAATATGAAACAGTCTTGAAATTGCAGCCCGCCCACTCCGAGGCAAAGGCCATCAAGGATCAAATAGATTATTTGAAAAACAAGGCAGACACGCGCATCCCCTGAGGTCCCGAATTTAGACATGGCAGAAAACACCAGCACCTCAGGGGATCTCAAGTACGATCGCCTTTCTCTCATTGCCCTGGGCGGTCAGAGCGAAGTAGGGCAGGTACTATGGGCTTTGAGCCTGGCAGGCGAGATCCTGCTCATTGACGCTGGCGCCTGTTATCCGGGCACCGATCTGCCCGGAGTCGACTTGCTTCTGCCCAATTGCAACTTTCTTCAAGCCAATCAAGAGCGCATCACGGCCCTGCTTCTCACAAACGGGCACGAGGAGCACTGCGGAGCTGTCGCCTATCTCCTCAGTCATCTCAAGATTCCCCGCATTCTGGCACCGCGCTTCGTCTCGGAGCTGGTCTTGCAGAACCTGCTTGCCGCCAAAATCCAAAACGGCTATGAGTCGGTCCTCGACACGGTCACGACACGCCATCCATATCAGATCGGGGCTTTCGAAGTGGAATGGATTCAGGTCAATGACGCCATCGCTGATGCCTGCGCCCTGAAGATAAACACACCCGAAGGCGTGATCATCTACACTTCCAGCTTCAAACTCGATCAGACTCCTGTCGATAATCGGCTCATGGATGTAGCGCACCTGGCCTCTGCCGGCGATGCAGGCGTGCTGCTTCTTCTCAGCGATTCTGCCGGCGTGGAGAATCAGGGTTACACGCCCTCCGAAAAGGTGGTCTTGCCAGGGTTCGAGCGCCATATCGCCGGAGCTCAAGGTCGAGTCATTGTGGACATGGACGGCACCAACACGCACCGCCTGCAGATGCTCTTCGATCTGGCACTGCATGTCAATCGCAAAGTTGTCCTCTGCGGCGATACCCTCATACAAACAGCTGTCGCTGCCGTCATTACCGGCAACTTGCATTACGATCGCTCAATTGAATCCACACTGGCCGACCTCGACAAGCTCGAAGACAAAGATGTCCTTATCGTCGCCACTGGAACCGACGGAGATGCCCTCGAGCTGTTGTGGGAACTTGCTCACGGGAAGAACCGCGATCTCACTTTGAAGCGCGGCGACACGGTTATCTTTTCGGCGGAGCTTTATCCGGGTAGCTCGCGCAAGATGGCCACGATTCTCGATCAACTCCTGTCGTCCGGCGTCAGAGCAGTGACAGGGGACAAAGAAGGCGTGCATGTCTCCAGCCATGCCAGCCAGGAAGAGCTGAAACTGATTCTTTCCATTACAAAACCGCGCTTTTTCGTGCCAGCTCTTGGCGAAGGGCGCCATATCATGCACCACGCGCAGCTGGCTCGAGAATTCGGGCTGAGCGAAGAGTCAATTTTCCCCTTGAGGAACGGCGAGATTCTGGAAATCGGCAATGGCAGCGCTGCTGTTGTAGGCTCCGTGGAAGCGCAGGCGGTTCTCTTCAACCGCGATCAAGGGGAGAGCGTCACGACATTTTCCGTCAACGAAAGAAGAGTGCTCAGCACGGAAGGCGTGCTGACGATCGGTTGCCTGATCACTGCCTCCTGGGAGCTGGCGGGCAAGCCGGCTCTTGCCGGCGCGGCTCTGGGATTCATGCACAGCGCCGACTGGGAGGCTGTAGAGGCAGAACTTCTCACTGCTCTTGCCGAAACTGTTGCCCGGCAGAAAGAAACGGAGGGCTCTGATCTAAACAGCTTGAAGTCAGCTCTGCGCGATGTTGCTGCCAAGATGATCCGCTCGAGGCTGCAATCCAAGCCAACTATCCATGTGGTCGTTCACGAGCTTTCTGCCACCCGCCCTGGTTAAGGAGCTCGAGAAGATCTCTGGGCTCACAGAGCACAGACCACAGACCACGGGCTACGGACCACGTCTCACTCAAACTCTGCTGCCAGGCGATTCTCACCAGCCGCCCAGAATTTCCAGGGCATTGGACTCAGTGAGCATAAGATTGACGACAGCGCCGGGAGCCACTTCTACAGGCTCCCGCCAGTAATAGGTCAAGCCAGGGACTTTGCGAGTACAGGTCAGCCAGTAACTTCCAGGTGGCACCTGCGCCTGACTGAAGCCCCGCGCCCGGCAGGGCATCTCAACTGGATACAAGCCCTTACGTACGGCTTCGTTTTCAATATCGGCAAATTTCTGCTCGAACTCATCGACAGCCTTCTGATAGCGGGCCCATCGGGCATCTTCTATCTCGTTTGACCTGCGACACTCGGCAGCCACGCAAGGCATAATCGCGTCGATCCATTGATACATCGTCAAAATTGTGTGCGGCAGCCCGAGCTTGCTCTTTTTGAGCGCGCTGTTGTATGCGTATTGCCAGCGCCAGCCGCCGGTAGGATAAGCCTTGTCCGTAGATATGCGCGCCGAATAGCCCGATGAAAGAAGAAGTCCTTTAAGAGAAGGCCTGTCGACAGGCAAGTACGAAGGCGGAGCGGCAAGACGGGGCGGCTTAACCGGATAGGGATAAGCTGTAAAGACATCGACCGGATGGGTGTTGTGCGGCACATTAATCCGTACACTCAAAAGTCCGCCTGGCTGAGTTTTTCCGCCAGAAGACTCAAACAAGGAGTCGCCGCCGGGGGTAGATGACGATGAGGATGTCGTTGTCGTCGTTGTTGACGGTGACGGTAACAAGTTAGCCGGGCTACTTGCCGGCTCGGTAAGGGCAGGGGCTGCGCTGGCACCGGTGCCAGCGCCATGTATGGGACCTGGCAAAGTTTCCGGTGCCGGAGGCAAATTTGCCGAAAGTCCTACTCCGTCGGACACTTTGGGGCAGGCGGGGGCAGCAGGGTGGGATGATTGAGCCAGGGCACGGCAAGCCGGGCCGCCGGGACACAAAAGTGTCAGGGAGCCGGAAAGCCAGAGAAAAATTGCAGCAATAAATACTTTCGACAGCAGCATGAGTTTCATCCGATGGTTCAGCAGGCTACAGAGGCCCGCCTGCAGTTTCAAAGCATCTCATTTTACGGCTTTTCCCCTTTTCTCTTAAGGAGAATTTGCTTATGTGCCGCCTCGACCCACTTACCACGACAAAATACCGTGCATACAGGCACTTAACGGTCGGGCTGCTTTTATGCAAGAGCAAGGTCAGCCATCGCGAAAATTCCCATACCGCTCGATAAGAGCCCGCGTAGCCTCCTCGACAGATTTTCCCCGGGTGAGCTTTTCGATGACGCCGTCCTGGTCCCACTCTTTTATTGCAGCAGAGGCTTTC
>JAHFBI010000005.1 GCA_023250095.1 Candidatus Melainabacteria bacterium | reverse complement strand
AATAGAGACTGCCCACGGAGCGCCCGACGGCAGCCAGGTCGCTCGTGCAAGCTTTAACTACGACAGGGAAAATTGCCCCCAGACAAAGAGTAGTCGGCAAAAGGACGAGCGCCGACAGCAAGAATCTTATCCAGAGTGCAGCTGCCGGGTTGTTGGGGAAGCTGGCGTTGACGATGACGTTCCAGTAAGGAACGCAATTGAAGATGTTCACCGACAAAAGCCCTACCAGGCACAGCAAGACTTGAATGGCAGCAAACCACGTCAGCGGCTCCTTAAATCTGTCGACGAATCTCGACATGACGAGACTGCCGATAAAAATCCCCAGCAAGAAAGTGGTAAGCATAACCGTAAAGGCGTAAGTGGTCGAGCCAATTACCATAAGCAGTGCCCGTGTCCAGCCCACTTCGTAGATCATGGCGATGGCACCGGAAAGAGCAAAACAGATCATGGGCAAGATAATTTTGCCTGAAAGCGGCGCGCCGGCTGCTCGCTCTTTCTGTCCGGCGCCTAATACAAGGGGAGGCTCCAGCCTTCTAGCGGAAGCAATGACAATGACACAGAGTCCACCGTTCAAGGCTGCCGCAATTTGTGTGGTCACGCTCAACCCCAGAGCAGGCAAGAGCCCGAACCCGGACAGTCCTGCCCCACCTACGGCTCCAAGCGTGTTGACGGCGTAAAGTGTGCCAACACGATTGCCTACATAGCTGAGACTGCTTGTGACGAAGCGAGCCAGAAGAGGCAAGGTAGCACCCATGCAAGCAGTCGGAGGCAGGAGGATGGCGGCAGCTATGAGAAAACGCAACAGGCTGAAAGGCAAAACGGACAGATGCCAGGACTGCCAGATGAGGCGGTAGAGTGGAATGGCAAATTCAAAGAGAACCGGTGTCATGAGGGCCCAGATGCCGATAATCCCCTCGAGAACGCCATACCACAGGAACGGGCGTGGCAGGCGGTCGGCAATTCTGCCGGCAAGGAATGAGCCGAGAGCCAACCCGCCCATGAATACAGCAAGAACAGTAGCGGAAGCAAAAGTTGTCGAGCCGAAGACAAAGACCAGCTGTCTGGTCCAGACCACCTGATATATCAGGCTGCTGAATCCGGAGACAAGAAAGAGCAAGCCGACCAGAGCCAAGGACATTTGATCGATGCTTGCGACTGGGGTGATATTGCTTTGTGGAGAGGCTGCGTTTTCAGAGTTGGAGTCGCAATTGTTTTCCATGCCGTTGGGACAATTCCTCTAAATCTCGCCGGTTCAGATTAACATGCTCTGCCCGCCTTGGCGACCTGGCAGGCAGGATGCCAGACTGCCCGGTCGCTGCGGCAAAGGTATCTGCTACGATGAGCCCTGTGCTCTTTCTGCCCCTGGCAAAGCGGTGCGACGGCTGTGGTAGATAAGATTTCTGGACCCTGCTCAAAGGCTGGCTCTCCATTTTCTCCGGACAGCTCGCACTGGACAGAAAGACTCCTGAATAAATTCTGTGCCAGAGCTCTGGCTGTACCGGCCCTTGAGATCTTCGTCTTCTGGAGAGTTTTATCGGCTCTGTCCTCTTGCCAGAAAATGACGGCTGCCCTGCCCTGGGTAATGCTGCTCTTTGTTAGCCAGGCAGAACCGGCAGCGGCGAAGCTACCGCAGATGATTGCAGTCGATTTGTTTCAGGCTCATCCGCTTTCAGACAGGTTACGAATTGACGGACCGGCTGAGGTCGTGAGCCCTCTGCGCCGGAGCCTGCCGGCAGGATCTTATGAGATCTGCAGCCGCTGTGGATCTCTGAGCCTGCGTTTTCTGCCGGGCAATTTGAGAAGCGGAGGAGGCGCCGGTGCTGGCAAGGCGACTGTTCTGGTTGCCCCTTCTTTCTGTTTGCGCGGAAGCGGAGAGCACGGACTGTTGATTCACTATTGCTCGTCAGTGAGCAGGCATTACCGAGGCGTGCTCAAATTCAAATGCGATCGGCTGGGCAAACTGCAAGTGACAAACAATGTGCCTGTGCATGATTATGTCGTTTCGGTCGTGGGCAGCGAGACCTTACCCTCTTTTGGCAAAGAAGTGCTTAAGGCTCAGGCTGTGCTCACTCAGAGCCGTCTGGCTCATTACAGGCCCGGCGATGAGCTCGGTGATACCACCGAGCGCGAGGCTTATCTAGGCTCGGATTATGAGCGTCCCGGACTACGGGAGGCTGTTGCTTGCGTCGACAAGAAAATACTTACTTATAATGGCCTAGCTATCACGCCCTTCTATCATGCCGCTTGCGCCGGCGGCACAAGCGCCGGTGCTGTCTTCTTTGGAGGTAAGTCTGGAACTTTGCCTTACCTGGTCTCTCGTCAGTGCCGCCTTTGTCAGGGCTCGCCCTTCTGGAGGCAAACAGTCAGTATCATCCCTAAGCAAGTGTTTGAGAAGTCTTTTGGCCCCGGGTATCCGAAGATTGTCCAGAGCGACGCTCAGATGCGCCCGCTCAAAGTGGTGCTGGGCAATGGAAAAACGCTCGGCGGCTTTGAGTTCTGGCTCAGGCTAGGGCAGAGCCTGGGCTGGGATAAAGTCCCAGGCACACGCTATTCATTGTCTGCCACTCCCCAAGGCAGCCTGAAGATAGCCTCAACCGGGGCCGGGCACGGAGTAGGCATGTGCCAGTGGGGCGCAGCCGAGCTGGCGCGCCAGGGTAAAACATACAGACAGATTCTAGAGTACTATCTACCAGGGGCGGTGCTGGAGGATCAAAAGTGAGCGGCAATTCCTCAGGGCAAGGCTGAACTGTCAGGATGGAAATTACTTTAGAGCTCGTTTACTGGTGCGCAGTCGTTCTTCTGACGACGGGTTTGCTTCTCTGGTTCATTCTTGCTTTTGTTCCCTCAATTCTGGAAGACTTGAGACGCGACTGAAGTATCATTTGTCAATTCGGCATCCGTTGCTTCCAATATCTTTCGCCAGGGGCAATTGTCATGAGTATTTCACCTGAGCTCGCCAAACGTATCTCCATCAAAGCCAGTTGTTTCAAGGAGTCGGTCATACGGGAGATGTCTCGCCTGTCCGCCCAGCACAAGGCAGTAAATCTTGCCCAGGGGATGCCAGATTTTCCCTGCCCGCCAGAGTTGAAGGCAGCAGCCTGCCAGGCAATCAATGGAGACATTAATCAGTACGCCATAACCTGGGGCGCCAAGAACTTTCGCGATGCCATCGCCGAAAAAAACGCGCATTATATTGGTCTTACTGCCGATCCTGAGACAGAGATCACAGTTACATGCGGAGCCACCGAAGGCATGATTGCCACAATGCTGGCTCTTGTAGATCCAGGCAACGAGGTGATCGTGTTTGAGCCCTTCTATGAAAACTACGGGCCAGATGCCATTCTAGCCGGGGCTACTCCACGCTATGTCGCCTTGAAGGCCCCGGACTGGACTTTTGACGAGAAAGAGCTGGAAGCAGCCTTCAATGACAAGACGAAAGCGCTGATTCTGAACACACCGCATAATCCGACAGGCAAAGTTTTTAGCCGGCAGGAGCTGGAAACAATTGCCAGACTCTGCCAGAAATGGGGCGTGCTCGTATTCACAGATGAGCCTTACGAGCACATTCTTTTCGATGGGGCAAAACACATTGCCATGGCTGTCCTGCCGGGCATGAGAGATCTGACTGTCACTATCAACAGTCTCTCCAAAACTTACAGTATTACCGGCTGGCGCCTGGGCACCGTGACGGCCAGCAAGGAGCTCACCGGCGCAATCCGCAAAGTACACGACTTTCTCACAGTTGGAGCAGCCGCCCCTTTGCAAGCAGCCGGTGCCGCCGCCATGAAGTTGCCTCAGAGCTATTACGACAAGCTTGCGCAGGATTATGACCTCAGGCGCACGACGATGCTTTCTATTCTCGATGAGTCCGGTATCAACTACTTCAAGCCAGCCGGTGCTTATTATGCGTTCTGCGATATAAGCAAATTTGGTTTCAAGAATGATGTGGCGTTTACGGAATTCCTGGTCAAAGAAGTGGGTGTGGCGGTAGTGCCAGGCTCCAGCTTCTTCCGTCCGGGCGATCTGGGATCAAAATATGTGCGTTTCTGCTTCGCCAAGAAATCGGAAACAATGCAAGCTGCCAGAGAAAGACTCTTGCAACTGAAGGAGAAATCCGCAGCCAGAGGATAGAAGCTCTAAATAGCCCCGGCTGGATGACTGGCTACTGGATTGGAATGTAGAGGTCTATCTCGGATTCGGCCGAATCCGCATTGAAGCGCTGCCGATCGTACAACTCAAAAGATGGAGCATCGCGGTATTTCACGTTGGCTTTCGGAAGCCAGGTTTTCCAGATATAGTCGAGACTGCGCTGCAAGTCGGACGTCGGGCCCCTGTGCGTGAAGACCGCATAACGCCCGGCGTTGAGCCGTATCTTCACCATTCCTTCCGGGATCTGCTCTGTGTCTTTGACCGGCATCGCGGCAACATATACAAAGGCTTTGCCAGGGGGCAATTTAATACCAGCACATGCTGTTGTACTTGAAATGCCGAGAGAATAAGTTCCCTCCACACTGGGCAGCTCCGGAATGCGGGGCGTGAAGCGCTCCCATAGACCAGCAATTTCCTTGGAGCTGTTGGGCGCATAACTGCTCCCGATCCCAAGCGCCTGTTCGGAAGCCCGTGTAACGATCTTGGGCTGAAGGCTGAGCAGGGGTGGGTTGCCGGAGGGGCGTGTGGAAGAGCTCTGGAAGTTATTGCCGCGCCCGGAGCTGGTGCGATGAGCAGTCCAGGCCTGAATATTTTGCAGCGCCTGGTTGGCATTGTTTCGAAGGCTCTGGTTCTGCGAGTTACTGGAGACCCACTTATACTCGCTCTCAGCGGCAGCAATCTGGGAAAGAGCCTGGTAACAAAGGGCAATATAGTAGTGCGTCTCGGCGTCCTGCGGGTTCACACCAAGGATCTTCTGAAAGGCCGAAAGTGCCCGGGAATAATTGTGCGTGTTGTAATCCTGGACGGCCTTGTCAAAGCCCGTCCGTGCTGGCAAAGCAGCGATTGCGCTGGCGAAGACTCCTATGAAAGACGCTGCCAGGAGATACCCTTTTAGATTTATCACTGGTGCTTACCTGCGCTATGTTCAGCAATGCTGCAATTAGAGGGCATAAGTGTAGCTGATTCGAATCGTACAGGATCGCCGCGGCAATTACAGACAGGTTCAAGAGCCAAAGCTCTGGCAGGCAAGAGGGGCTCCAGCCCCATCTTTTGAGTACCTATTCCAGTAGTGCAGGCAGGCAAGCAATTGAAAGAAATTTTAGCTGCTGACTGTTTTTCGGGCAGAGCAAAACCCGCCAACTGAATCCCGTCTTCAAACAACCTCTGGAATAAGGATGGGCTCGAGTGCCAGTGCAGGCGGTCGCACATACAGATTCCTTGCGATCTCGTTGAGTCAGACAGATGCCTCTGTTGGCAAGACAGCGATCCTGCCGTCAGGGTGTCTTTTTAGACACAACGACATGTTTATTCAAAGGGGTAGTAGTGCTTGCAGCCTGAGTTGCGTCAATTTGGAATCTCACCTAGAATTTATAAATCAGGGCGTCCAGTTGCCCAAAGCTGGCAGCGGCAGTATGCAATAGCTGCCAGATGGGCAGGAACATGCGCTGTACTTGCCTCGGGAAAGTAAGTTGGCATGCCATTTGCAGGGGGAGCCATGCTGGATAAGCTACTTGGCTATGGAACCAGCGCAGCCATTGCGCTGGTCATTTTTTCTCTAGCTCCGAGTCGAGCAGACTGGAGTGACAGTTTTGCTGTCATTCCAAAGGCAACGGGGACAACAGCCGGTGTAAAGACACCGCTTTCATTGACCAGCCTGGAGCCGAAGATTGTCCAGCGCGAGGCCGAGCTGGCCGTTGGCATGGGGGCTAGCTATTCGCTTGAAGGCTCTAAAGAAATTGTCCATCTCTGGGAACGGTTTAAGCCACGTATTCAGGAAGTCCCCAGTGCCAAGGGGACTCACACGCTTGGAATATCCTGTGCTGGACTATCGGAAATTTCCCGCCGCCCGGGCGATGCCTATGTATATGTTGCTGCGGTGCCGGTCACGCGCGCAGAGGCTTTACCCGACGCTATGGTAAAAGTCGAACTTCCTGCTGGCCGCTACGCCGTATTTACGCACAAGGGGCCGCTTGCGAATCTCTCCTCAAGCATGGATTACATCTGGGGAAGCTGGCTCAAGCGGACCAGAGAAAAATACAGAAATGCTCCCAGCTTCGAGTTGTACGACCAGCGCTTCAAGTCTGAATCTCCTGAAAGCGAGGTCGATATTTACATCCCGGTCGAATAAGCCGATGGTCAGCTCGCCCGTGAGGCCCTGTTCTCAACTGGGCTCGACACGCCTGGCCATGATTGTCCTGCCTTTTTCCGTAACCGTGAACTCATGAATCCTGTTGTCTGTGAAAACAAGCAAGAAGTCCATACTGCCTTTGATCGAATTGGCGACCAACGCCCTGGACTCACTGGCCACAGTAATCGATCGGGGATTGTCCGGATCATCGATCTGGGTAAACACTGCCCGAAACGATGTTTCCAGGAAGACATGGAAGGGGCAGAGAAAATCCTGCAAAAGCTTGAGAGAACCAGGATAGAAATTGTCCAGGGGAAGATGGTCAGTCAACTCGAGATCCTGATAATAGCCGAGCAGCACCGAATGGGCACCCAGATAGAAGTAATAGAGCAAGGAGTTGTAATCGCCAAAGAAATCTGTGAAGTAATGCAGCGTCTCGTTGTTGCGGAAATAAGCCACGGAGCCCGTGTTGTGACAAAAGAGATATGATTGATTAAAGGCGTCGACAAGCACTTCCCACAAGACTCTCTGGCTGCCACCATTTGTGGTGGTCACCTCGAAGTGGAGGGTGGACCCTGGAATGAAACACAATGCTTGCCGGAGCAATGGTGTCACAGCTAATCTTGAAATTGTCTCCCCCTGGCGCGGATAAGAAAAGGCGCGCAAGCGGCAAGACTGCTTTTCGGCTGCCAGGTAGTATGAAATTGGGTACTGCAGAGTTCTTGATCCAACAAAAGGGGTCGCCTGCAGCTGAAAATGAATGTGCGGTTCGGTGGAGCGTCCTGAGTTGCCGCAGCTGGCAATAAAGTCTCCTTTCCGGACATAATCGCCGGGCTTCACCTGGAAACTGCCCTTGCGGATATGGCTTAACTTGCTGTATAGATGATCGAGGTGCTTGATGACAATTGTGTTGCCCCAGTTCTCTGCCAGTGACACCATGCCAATGTCGTTATCCGGGACGTCGTCAATGATCTCGATTACCTGACCAGCCGCTGGCGCAAGAATCGGCAAGTTGTACGAAAAGAAATGGGACGGGCTCGTACCGGGCGGACGAGCTGTCTTTCGCATCTCGTCTGTTACGACAAAATCCCAGGCAAAGCGCCAGTCATCGCAGTGGGTTACATTTCCATCGTGCCCCTGGCTCACATACCACGCACCAAAGAAGGGAAGATGAATGTGAAAGTAGCTGTCATTGCTCAGCCTCTGTTTCTGGTTGTGGTGCCGGTAGAAATTCTTCTCCGGAGAAAACTGTTGCACCTCCACGAGCTCGGGCTGGAGCGTCTTGCTGGTTTTGCTGCGCTGAGAAAGCACATAGAGAGTGAGCAGGACAATGAGGTTGAACGGCAGTGAATACAGGGGCAACTGGTAGGTCCACAACAGGCGTCCGGAGGCGCTCATGATGAGACCAATCAACGGAGTGGTCAGGATAACCAGCAAGTACGATCTGCGCGACGGGATGACAAAAAAACCGCCCAGCGCAATGGCCGACAGTATGAAATTGAAGCCGATATAGCTGTACTGGAGCTCTGTGAAGTTGCCAGCCACAAGATAATAGAAAAGGAGCCCAGTGAGAAAGCCCACGAGCGCCAGCGAGAACGCGATGCGCGAGTATAGGAGCAGTCCGGCCGCTATAAGCAGACCGGAAACCTCGTTATACTGAAACAGTATTGCTCCCAGTGACTTCAAGTAGATTGCCACTGCCGGCAGAATAGTCCAGTGGGAGAGCTTGTCGTAAAAAGCTACCAGCCCTTCACCCCCAAAACGCCAGAGTTCGTTTATGGCGTATACGCCGCGCTCGCTCAAACCCATCGAGCCATAACTGCGCGTGCTGAGCAAGACAGCCCATGTCCCCATAAGAAATGGCAGGCTCAAGATGGGCAAGCGGCATTTCTCCAGTTGCGCGACCATGAACACGGAAAGGAACAGCGTCAGCGTAGAGCCAAGAACCAGAATCAAGAAGAAGGGCCCGTTCATCTTGAAATAAAGCCCGATTGCCAGCCCGACGAGCAGGCTGTTGTAACTGTATGTGCCGTCGCGTATCAGTGCCGGACTGAACCCGAACCAGCGTGCCACCATAAGAGCAAGGAGTGCCGACAGCAAGCCGCTGAATCCCGTACAGGGATCGACAAACGAGGAGAGTATGAGCAAGAAGGCAAACCTGCGATCATTGGAAAAGAAGACCTGAGCATAGCTGCCAGCCAGGCCATCGCGGTAGAATTTCAGCTTCTCGGCAATCACCTCTTGTCCTTCCGTCAAAGCTTGAAGCCCGTCAGATAATCCGGCAGGCGTTCATCCTTCTCGACGCTGGACATGGTTTCTCGTTCCCGGATAATGTGCAGCTGATCGTTCATGTCAATCATGACCACTGCCGGGCGCAAGGAGATGAACTGCATCCATTGAGTCAGGTTGTAAGCACCCACTGTATGTACCACGACATGATCGCCCCGATTGAGTGGTGGCAGGGGCACGTTTTCGCGAACAACGTCGATGTTCATGCACAGAGGTCCGAAGATGACAGTGTCTTCGGTGTAGCGGCTGAAATCTTGTGCCGGGCTTATCTTGTGGTCGTACCAGAAGGAGGTGAAGAGCACGTTCACCCCGAAATCAAGCACGGTGGCGCGCCGGCCGTCCCCGAGGCGCTTGTTGGCAATCACCGTGCCCAGGAGGAACCCGGCTTCATCAACAAGAGCTCGGCCAGTCTCCAGAACGATCATCGGAAGCTCGCTTTCTCCGAAGCCGGCGTTCAGGATCGCAGTTGTGATGGCCTCGGCATACTGGTCAAAGGAGGGAGAGACATCGACACCGGGCAAGTAAGAGCCTTTGAGCGTATTCTTCGAGGCAAAGCCGCCGCCCATATCTATGTACTGGATGCTCCTGTTGAATTTCTGCCGAACGCCGAGCGCGAGATCGGCCATTTTGTATGCTGCAACAGCATAAGCGCTGGGGGTGAGCATAAATGTCCCGATGTGGCAGTGGAGCCCGCAGAGGTCCATCATGTCGCTGAGCATGATCTTATTGATGGCATCCCATGCCTGTCCGTTCTCATAGTTGAACCCAAACCGGTCCCAGATGGGATAGACTCCCGTGTCCATGTTGACGCGAACGGCGACCCTGGCTTTCAATTCCAGTTTCATGCACAGTTCTTTGAGCATGTACAGTTCATCCAGGTGGTCTATGTGGATAAGGGAGGAGTTCTTTATTGCCAGCTCCAGCTCGCCGACGGTCTTATCCGGACCATTGAAGATGATCTTGTTGCCAGGAACCCCGTTTTTCAGGGCTTTCTGGTACTCGAAGCCAGAGACGACCTCTGCCCAGGAGCCTTCCTGGTGAAACACGCAGCAGACGGCATTGAGATAGTTGGTCTTGTATGACCAGGCGAACTGAACCTTGGGATAACGAGTACGAAAAGCACGCTGAGCATCCCGGAGTGTTTGCCGGATCGTCGCCTCCGAGATGACAAAAAGGGGCGATCCATAAGCAGCAAGAAGAGCCTTGATCGAGTTCCCGTCAATATGTGTAAACGGCACGTACTCCGTGCGAGTTCCAAACTTGTTCATGAGACCGACGTTCAGCCTCTGAATTAGCGGACGTTCGTACTGGCATTTTTTCATGATGTACTGCTGTATTCCCCTGGAGTGACGTGGTCTATAGTTCGCCCATGGTTGATATTATTTCAAACTCTTTCAGGTCGACGATCAGATCGTATGAATAACGGATAAACAGCTTGCCAACGTCGTATTTTCGAAACGGCTTCACCGACTTTCCCAGCGCAAGTTTGACCAGCGCTTCCGGCTGGTTCTGCCCGCAGGCGACGGTCAGATACACCCAGGCCGGAAAGCGTGGATTTATCTCGATCAAATAGTAATCATTGTCAGCAGTCTTGATTATTTCAAGCTCCAGTCCGCCGGGCCACCTGGTGCCTTTGATAATCCTGTCTGCCATGTCGAGCAGGTGTGGATCATCCAGGGAGATACCGGCCCAGGCTTTGCCTTTGTCGGTGACGTACTGCTTGCTCATGGGCACGGCGCCAATAGTATTACCTTTGCCATCGCCGATGGCGCACACGTTCACCTCCGAGCCGTGGACGATTTTTTGAATGATGACTGGCAAGCCCCATTTTGCGCTTACCTTGTTGAAATACACTGCAGCATGTTCGGGATTGTAAGCGACGTACGCTTCATAGAGCTTGCCTTTCACCATGAATGGATAAGGAAACTCGCTCGATAGCCCGGAGATATCCGAAACCTTGAAAATAGCTTTGCTCTCAGGCACTTTTACATTATGCTTCCTGCCGAATGCTGCCAGATTTACCTTGTCTCTGTCCTCGAGCTGTTGAGGGCTGGGTAGGCAGGCGTTTATGCCAAGCTCTTCCTTGAGGCTCCCTGACAGATGAATGAAGTTAAAGAGCTCGGCGTCAAGTGTTGGAATAAGGACATCGATGTTTTCCTTGGCATGTATGTAACGCAAGCGAGACTCGAGCACTGCTCTGCCTGCCGATGGTAGAGGCAGCTGATAAACCTTGTCGACCAGCTCGTGCATGTAAATGCCCGGCTCCAGCGTGTCATAAGAAAGACCGATAATCCGTGTGTCAAAGCTCGCGCTCTCTTTGAGAGCACGAATTACCGGAACGCCAGGACCGGGACTGTCAATGGCGTTGAGCCCGGTTACAGCCACATTAATCCTGGTTCTTTTCATCCTGCTCCAGGAGGTCCAGACGCGCCAGCATGTCAAAGAAATCGGAAAGATCTTTCTCTACAGTCACCTGGTCGGTCGTGTACCTGTCCAGTATGGACGCCTGTATCTGGGCTGGACCCTGGTGACTCTTAAGAGCCATGATGATCTCAAGTCCAATGGGGTTGGTTGAGAAAGACTCGCCGGTTGTTGGGTTGAATACAAATCCGGAGTCGCTGACAGCGATATTGCGTTTAATCTTCATGTGCTAGCCGAGTGCATATACGATGATTGTGGTGATACGAAACAACAGTCGGACCTTTTCTGGATTCTTGCAGGGATGACGCAGTGTACTTAATTCAGGAGTTTCAATCCTTCTAGAGCGGATCTGTCATCGGGCACAGCCAGGAGTGCTCTTGTGAAAAGGACTCTTGCCTGGTCCTTCTTTGCCAGCTGATAGTTACACCAGGCAAACAGTATGACTCCGTCATGGTCGAACGGGTAGAGATCCACAACCCGCTTCAGATACTTGTAAGCTCTTTCATAGTCGCGATTGTTGTATCCGATTAACCCCATGTAGTAATTGGCCTGGCAGTTGTGCGGGTCAATCTCCAAGACTTTGTAGTAATAGTCAATTACATCTGACCAGTTACCCAGGGCTGAGGCAGGCAGAACGCAGCCCAGCTTTGCCTCAACCGAACAGGGCATGAGCGCGGCAGCTGTTTGGTAGTATTTCAATGATTCTGAGTATTGCCCGGACAGATAATTCAACCAGCCAAGTCTCAAGTTGAGCTCGTAGGACTGCTGGTCAAAGACTTGTTTGAGCACTCTGGTCGCCTTGACGTAATCCTTTTGCGCCTCCAGGGCATAGCTTTGGGCAAACGCTTCCTTGAGCTCATCGCCCTGCGCCAGTACACCGGACACACTCAAGGTGCACAGGAGGAGACCGATTACGATAATGCTGCTAGTCTTATGCATTTCTGGAAGAGCTCCGCGGGGACCGTTGAGGGATTGTTGTCCGTTCAATTGCCTGGGCTAATCTCGATCTGGCACAAGTGAAGCAGCCCGTGTCGCTGACGGCTGCTTCACTTGAGCAGGCTGAGCCCCTGCAGCGCCGATCTGTCGTTAGGTGAGCGCAACAGCACTTTGTTGAAAAGTATCTGTGCTTCACGCGATTTGCCCATGTGGTAATTGCACCAGGCAAACAGCAGGAGGCTGTCGTAATCGAAAGGGTAGAGATTGATCACCTTCTCCAGGTACTGGTGGGCATTGCTGTAGTCCTTCTTGTTGTAGGATATGAGTCCCATGCGATAATTCACCAGCGAGTTGCGCGGGTCAATCTCCAGAATTTTGTTGTACTGCACCGTGACATCGGTCCATCTGTTGAGAGCAGAAGCCGGCAAGACATAGCCAAGTCTGGGTTCGATGGACCTGGGCATCAGTTCTATGGCCTTTTGATAATAAGTTAGCGACTCCGGGTAACGCTGCCCCAGGTAACACAACCAGCCCAGCCTCAGGTTTGACTCATAGGTCGGATGGGCATTTGCAGCTGTCAGCAACGCGATCGCGTTGCTGTAGTCCTTTCTAGCCTCCAGGCTGTAACTCTGGGCAAAAGCCCTGGCCAGTTTATCGTTCTGCCCGAGGGCCCCTGACGGGCTGAAAACCATCAGTCCGACAATTGCCAGAGTATGGAGCTTGTGTCTCATGACTTGACTCCTCCCAGAAGTAATGATCACTTGTTTAGCTTGGTGTGCCTTGGTAAACATGAATTATAGTCGCTTATTTTCATTGACTTGCCCTGCTTGGCAAAGATGCGCCCGGCTCTCCTTGGCATTTTCTCAGTCGGCAGTTGAGAGGGAAATTTTGGGTTAGGATAGGAGCTCATCTACCTGGTGGCACAGCCATGTTTGTCTGCCCTGTATGCCGAAGCGAAAACAGACCTGACGCCAGGTTCTGCCGCACTTGCGGGCTCGAGCGCTCTTCGGCGCAAGCCCTGCCTTTGACCTGCCCGGGTTGCCTGAGAGCCGTCCGGGCAAGCGACCGCTTTTGTCTGGATTGTGGAGGGGCGTTGCATTCCCATGTTTCCTTGCAGTCTAAAATATGCAGTGTCTGTGAGAACCCTCTGTCCATAGACGCTATGTACTGCCCTGGCTGCGGCAGCGATGCACAAAAGCAATCGCCAGCCAGCCCGGCTGCCCCTGGAGAGCTGTTCGCCGATGAGAATCCTGACTTGTCGCCCAAGTATGAGGCGTGATCAAAAGTTTGCCGAGAGCCAGAATTGAACTGGCGACACAAGGATTTTCAGTCCTCTGCTCTACCAACTGAGCTACCTCGGCGAAAGCAGCTCCCCATATCAGCCAGCTGATCTTAGCGACTGGTGAAATGAGACAGAGTGACAATATACCATAGCCTCATCCACAAGGTAGGTCGAGTCCTGCGTGAAGGCGCCAATCAAAGTCAGTCCAGGCTTCAGCTTTAGCCTGCAGAAGCTGCTCTTTACAAAATTGCTCTCAGAGTTAATAGACCGGCTGCCCTGTCAGGGGGGCTGCCTTGCTGTAAAGACCTGCTACACGCAATCCATCTTTATCCTGCCGGACAAGGAAATCGGCTCCGAACTGCTGCACGGACGGCTGCCCGTTTGACTGAACGATCACAGTGCCGGCCACGCCTACGACAACGCTGCCATCCGGATTGATGGCTTCGGCCTGCACGCCGGTGGGTTGAAAGGCTGCCACAAGCTGCCCGCTTGTCACGGCATTGGCGATTTCAGGGGACCAGAAGCTATTCTGGAAGGAGCGGGCAGCATCTGGCGTCATCCAGGCCATAGCTTCATTGTGGCTCTGCTGGGCAGTAGACTGGCTGTAATCCATGGCGCCGTTCAGCCACCATTTGACAAAATCAGAAGCCAGATTCGGAGCTACATTGCCTCCGCCTCCGGACGCCGACTGGGGCAACTGGGGCGACTGCGCCGATTGTTGCTGTTCGGGGCTGTCAACGGCTTTTACTGCTTTCTTCCCTTTGTCGTCACCTAGAGACAAGCCGCCGACAAAAAGGGCCAGTACGCCGACAATGACAAGTCCCATCAGAATTTTGTCCTGAAGGACCTTTTGCACGATGCTTCTTATCAGTTCGTAGAGCATGGGGTGGAAACGGAGATTGGTGCCAACGCAAACCGGGGTTTGCCGTATCTTATGATTCTGTGTGAAATCGGCCAAAATGCAATATCTTCCATGGTGGAGTTCCCATGAGATGATTCTTCGATCGGGCAAAATGTTGGCTTTCAACCACCCGGCGGGCGCGCCCTTGCTGTCCGAAACCTACCGTCTTGTACCTAGATATTGCCACAGCTAGTACAATTGACTCGGCCGCCGGGCAATTTTGGGGTGTCGGACTCAGCCGAAACTGGCAAAGTCCGCCGGGGTCTTGTGAGAGGGAGTGTTTTTTCAATGTCGGCCGACGCCAACGATCTCAAAGGCAAGCCTGGCTCCAAGCCCAGCGAGGACTGGCAGAGCGAAGTCGCCGAAGAAGCAGACCTGGATATATTGGCTGGTTTTGCCGAGCCGCTGACCTCGGAAGAGGCTCTCGCTCAAAGCCGCAAGTATGTCGCTTACACTATCAAGCTCCCGTCCGAGCAACTGGCAGCGCTGCAGTCAATCTGGCTGGAACTCAAGAGACTATACGGAACGCATTCGCCGGACAAGAGCGGCATGATTCAACAGGCCATCGGCGAGTGGCTGAAAAAATGGGATGGTCCCGAGCGCAAAGAATTGCTGCACGACCTTCTGGACATCAGGGAAAACACCAGGCGCCGTCAGTATCGCAAATAGACGTTGCTCATGGCTATCTGAGTAAAGCAAGAAAAACAGTGTCGAGCGGCATTTGATTATTCCGTTCCGGCGGTGTTTCAATCCATCAGCCATTGGTCCAGCGGCGAGTTGTTCATTCAAACGTATCTGCTACTTATATCAGCCTAATAGTAAGTCTTGACTGGAGCAAAAAACTTCCAGGCGGCAAAGACGCTAAAGACACATGCAAATGAGAACGCAAACCCGGGCTTGCGTTCTCAATACCCGCGTCAGGTACTTTCGCTGGCATTACCTGGGACTGTGCCCGCCGCCGGGAACAAGCGCCATGGAGCGTTCTGCCTTCAGGGCTTTTGAAGCTCTGGCTTCCACTCGTCGAGGATGGCCCCTTCGATTGGGCAAACCGAGAGGCAGGCGCCGCAATCGATGCAAGTAGAATCATCTATATAGGTATATTTGGTGCCCTTGGCATTAGTCTTGCCTTCTGCCCAGTGGATGCACTCGACTGGACATACCGGGATGCAATCGGCCGCGCCTTCGCATACGTCGGCAACAATCGTGTAGGACATGGTCTTCTCCTTGCAGGCTGTTCTAAAAGGAATAATGGTAGCGCCAAGAAAACAACAAGCCAATACCCAGCTAATTTCTCGACTGAGAAACTCGACTGCATCGCTGCTTTTTATTTTCTCCGGTGTCATCATATGGCGCTGTGCTTGCCGGTGTAAAGAGTTTGGACACAAACCTGTGTAATAATACGAACAGGTACCATTTTAGCCCGTCAATCACTGTGAAAAAATTACCCCTGCGCATTGCCAGACCCAAGCCCGGTGAGCCTCCGCGTGAAGCACTTGTCCGAATTCTCAAGCTGCGCGGTGAAATGACTGTGGTTGAGCTTTGCAAGGTCCTGAAGCTGACGCACACAGCAGTGCGGCGCCACCTGTCCACGTTGCAGCAAGCGGAAATTGTATGCTCGCGGATACAGCAGGTAGGCAAGGGGCGTCCTGTGTACAAATATCGTCTTACGGAAAGCGCTGCCACATCCAATCCCTCCGGATACGAGGATCTCGCCGAAGAGTTGCTTGATACTGTCTTCGACGCCGGCGGGCACAAGGGAGTAATGGATTTTCTTCGAGCGAACAACGACCGGATGATAGCTTTGCTAATGCCGGGCTTTGTCGATAAAGACCTGCAGCAGAAAGTTGGCGTGTTGGCAAAACACTTTGCCGACAGGGGTTACATGACTGACTGGATAGCGCTTCCAGATGGCAACTTCTTCCTCTTCCATCAGAACTGCGCTATCTACAGGATGGCAGGCCGCTATCGCCAGCTTTGCATCCTCGAGCCAAGACTGATCGAGTGCCTTCTTGGGGTAAAGATCGCCCGCCAGCAGTACATACTCAAAGGTCAGCCGATTTGCGGCTATTTGATCGACTCCCGCCGGCTGTTGACCGGCGTTGAGTAACAAGCAACGAGTAACGAGTAACGAGTAACGACCAGCCCGGGCACGCCACCTTCTACCCGATGGTGCAGCAGGGCTTACTTCGCCACGGCCAGGCGCTTTTCAAAGAGCCCGGCGTAGAAATCCTCGCCCTTGTCGTTGATCAGGACAAAGGCTGGAAAGTCTTTGATTTCTACGCGGTGTACAGCTTCCATGCCCAGCTCCGGATAATCGATGACTTCCACCTTCGAGATGGAATCTTGCGCCAGGCGCGCGGCTGCACCACCTATGGTGCCGAGATAAAAACCGCCCCAGCGCAAGCACGCTTCCCGCACATTGTTGGCGCGGTTGCCTTTGGCCAGACTGATCAAACTGGCTCCGCGCGACATGAGCAGTTCTGCATAGGAATCCATTCTTCCGGCAGTGGTGGGCCCGAATGAGCCAGAAGCATAACCCGGAGGCGTTTTGGCTGGTCCGGCATAATAGATGGGATGCTTCTTTGTATATTCCGGCAACTCTTCGCCGGCTTCGATGACTTCCTTCCATTTTGCATGGGCAATATCGCGAGCAACCAGCAGTGTGCCTGAGAGCATCAAGCGCGTGCCGACTGGTATGCCGGCCAGGCTGGCGCGTATTTCTTCCATGGGACGATCGAGGTCTACTTTCAGCGTCTCATCGCTCAACTTCTCTTCCTGGATCTCGGGCAAGTATTTTGCCGGGTCTGCCTCCAGCTGCTCGAGCCATACTCCCTTGTTGTCGATCTTGCCAAGAATCTGCCGGTCGGCGCTGCAAGATACGCCAATGCCGACAGGCAGACTGGCGCCGTGGCGCGGCAATCGAATTACGCGCACGTCCAGGCAGAAATATTTGCCGCCGAACTGTGCTCCGATGCCCAGTTTGCGTGTCATTTCCAGCACCTGGCGCTCGAGGGCAATGTCACGGAATGCGCGGCCGGTCTTATCGCCTTCCGTCACCAGGCTGTCGAGATAATGGCAGCTGGCCAGCTTGACTGTCTTCAGTGTCATCTCAGCTGTAAGCCCGCCGATGACGATTGCCAGGTGATAAGGCGGGCAGGCCGATGTGCCGAGCGAAGATATTTTGTCGGTAAGTAGCTTGAGCAGGGATTCTGGATTGAGGACAGATTTAGTCTCTTGCAAAAGGAAAGTCTTATTGGCCGAGCCGCCGCCTTTGGCAATGAAAAGAAAGTCATAGGTGGAGCCTTGTTCGGCATAAATTTCAATTTGTGCCGGCAAATTGGAGCCTGTATTTGTCTCCTGATACAGACTCAGGGGGGCCATCTGGCTGTAACGCAAATTGGACTGGCTGTATGTCTTCTTTATTCCTTCGGCAAGAACTGCCGCATCATCGGCTCCCGTCCAGACATGCTCGCCCTTATGGGCGCAGACAATGGCCGTGCCCGTATCCTGGCACATGGGCAGGACACCTCCGGCTGAGATGCAAGCGTTCTTCAGGAGTTCCAGGGCCACGAAACGGTCGTTTGAAGATGCCTCGGGGTCATCAAGGATATTGCGCAATTGCTCAAGATGGCTTGCGCGCAGAAGGTGAGCAATGTCCTGAAAAGCGGCTCTGGCAAGCATTGTCAAGGCTTCGGGCTTTACAACCAAAAGCTTGCGACCGGCGCAAGCTTCTTCCGACACTAAGTCGGAGGTCAAAAGCCGGTAATTGGTTGTGTCCTCCCCGAGCTGAAAGATGCTACCGAGACTTTGCGACATAAGCTATTGACCTCGCCTGTCCAGAACTGACAACGTTTTGGCGCGGGACTACAGCCATTACCAGGCAGCCTTTTGACCCCGGCGGCGGCAGTTGGGCGCCAGCGGCTAGCAACCAGGCTCAATCTGATTCTAGCCCCAGGTAATTTTACGCTACGGCAAAGACCTGTGTATGCCCGGGCGGCTGTCCCGTGCATATCTTCACGATCGAATATCGATTGAGCGAGCCGCCAGAGGCAAAAATCGTGCACATAAGCGATGGTTTCCAGCGCGGTGCATGCAATGAACATTTTTGCCTCCATGGCAAAAGGCGGCCGAGGTGTCCGGCTTCAAGCCGGACGCCTCGGGGTCTAAGTCTGTGTGCAAGTATTTCTGCCCCTTAAGACTGCCCTTAAGGCGAGCGTCTCTTGGACTCTCTCTCATCGTATACTTTCATGCTTTCGGCAAGCGCTTTGTTCATTTCTTCAACGCTCATGACCTGTACGGCTTCTCCTTTAAGCAGGGCTCTGTTGTGATTGATGTCTTGCAGATGTTTCATCACAGAGACAATCTCGTTATTTTTGTGCTTGTGCCCATCTGTATTCAGCAGGCGGGATGCCAGATGCCAGTATCCTTCGCCATTTCCTGCTTGCAGCTGGGCTTTCTTCGTGATCTCGGCTATCGTTGCCTGCTGATGCTCCTGTCTCCTTTCAGAATCTTCTTTGTCTCGCTGTGCCAGAAGTTGTGTTTTCTCAGCTTGCAAAGCATTATTGTCCTTATTCAGGGTGTCCCTTTCGCCTGTAAGCCCGGTGACCTGATTGGCAAGATCGCCGTTTGCCTTGGTCAGAGTGTCCCTTTCGCCTGTAAGCCCGGTGACCTGATTGGCAAGATCGCCGTTTGCCTTGGTCAGGGTGTCCCTTTCGCCTGTAAGCCCGGTGACCTGTCCCTGACAGGAGAGAAGACTAGCTTCAGCGGTTCCAAACTTGCGAGCTTGCACAAGGTCGGCAGGCGTGATCATATCCATTTCGGCATCGGTTGCCGGATCCAAATCGATATTGGCTCCTTTCAGCTGATCGTATTTCGACTGAAGCCCGGTGGCAAGCGCGCTGGACAGAGCAAGGTTAGGATCGACTTTGGCGGCATCAGCTGCAAATTGTATGTCAGCCGACTTAAGACCATGCTGCCCTGCCGGCAGCCGATGGAGCGTGTCTTGGGCCCAGAAAACCGAAAGTGCTGGCAGAGTGCCTGCTTTTTCTAGCCCGGCTGCCACGCCGCTTACATAATCTTTGTATTCTTGCGTTCCCTGAGCGTGCTGTGTCTGAAAGGTCGCTACGTCGGTTTGCATTTTTCTATAGGCTTGCTCGGCTCCATTCATGTCGGAGAAACCGCTGCCGTCTTTGACTGTGGACTCGACTTCTTTGCTTACGTCTACCATCTGTCTGCCTCCTGTCTTTGCGACAATTGCGCTGGTTGATGACATCATTGAATCCCGGGCAAGTAACGGCAAAGTAAAAGCACGTGGGAAGATTACGTGTTGTCCTTAATACCGCGACTTGATCGACCTCGATGGCAACGATTATGTGTCGTGCCGATAGGGAAGAGACGCTTGCTGTCCGAGCTTGTGTTTCTGCTTTGATACATATCTGGCGCAGACCGGTTTCTCCCATAGACGGTGAGTCGGACGGGCTCTACTATAGCCTCGTATTTTCCTGGTCGCAAATTGATGAGGCTACTTATTTATGCAGCAGCTCAAGTCCGCCAGAAAACCGCCAGCCCGCAAAGATAATCCAGAGCTGGCAGAGATTCACGTAAGTGGCAAGCGTGGTTCGCTGACGATGGGTCTTCTCTGGCTGACTTTGTTGACCAGCTTCCCGGCTCTGTTGATTGGCTTCGAATGGTATCGACAGGGTATCGCCTTAAGCGATCTACTGATCAGCCTGGCTATCTCCGCTTGCATAATTCTGGCTTATTCCGTGCCTATCTGCTTGCTTTCAGCATCCACTGGCTTGTCTTTCAAGATGCTGAGCCGTCCGGTCTTCGGGCTGGCAGGCAACAAAATGCTTGTCGGCTGTCTCATTTTTTTGTTTTTCGGTTGGTACACGGTCTGTGCCCTGCTCATGGCTGATGTCGTTTGCGGGCTTTTCGGACTGAAGAGTATTTTTGTAGGTCTGGCGGTAGCTTTTACTTTTGCCATGGCAATCAACAACTTCTTTGGCTTTACCGGAGTGGCTAACTTTTCCAAGTATGTCGCAGCTCCTGTTCTCATTGCCTGGGTTTTGACCACCTTCTGCAAAATCGCGCCGTCGGTTTCAAGTACTCTTTTGCTCGCTCCAGGCAAAGCAGGGTTTGTGGCAGCGTTTACAACCATTACCTCCTTTACGATCGGCTTTTTTATCTGGGGTAACGAAGCTGACTATTGGCGCCACTGCCGTCCTAAAGCCGTTCCTATTGCTCTGGCTCTCGCCTGCGCTTTGTTTGTCGGCGAGTTTGTCTTCCCCCTTACGGGCTGGTTGATTGCCGCCAAGTTCGGTATTACAGATTCAACTGTGGCTACCGGGTTCTTGAATCAATTTTCTTTTGCCGGACTGAGCGTGCTGGCAGTCCTTGTTCTGGGCGCCAATTATTTTGCAGCCAATGACGCCAATCTTTACGCGCTCGTGCATGCTTGTGAAGGAGCCGGCAAGATGTCGCACCGGAGTGCGGTGTTCCTTGTCACAGCCGTGTGCTCTCTGGCATCTTTCCTTTTAGCGCGGCTGGGAGCTGCTGGAGCCCTCGAGCAGATTTGCGCCCTCAATTGCATCATCATCCCTACCGCAACGGTAATTGTCATGGCTGAATGGCTCTTCCTGAGCCGCAGACGCCGCTGTCTGGAGCAAGTGGTGCCTTTAATTTCCTGGCCGGCCATCGTCGCGTTTGCCGCCGGCATGACGCTTGGGCTGATTACATCAGGAATCGTACCGGCGCTGTCCAAATGGCATGTCGGGCTACCGCCTCTGCAAGCCTGGGCTCTTGCCCTGGCGATATACATTCCCTGGCGTCTGAAAGAAATAAAAGCCGCAAAAGTATCCGCCGCCGCCGAGAATGTCTCTCCTTTGACTCTTGAGCCAATGGTTGTCCAGTCTGCAGGCAGCATCCTGCGCTGACCATGCCCGGTGACAGCTAGTTTGTCACCAGAGCTGAGAACAAGATTGACCCGTGTAACGAAAATCAGAGCCCCTCACAGATACGCCGCCATCCCTGAATTTTGTGCTCAGAGACCGGCTTGCCGACGGCACGTCAATATTGTCGTGCCGCCAAGCAGTCCGGGGCTAGCAAGAGTAAAGTGGTACATGAGGGCCGTCAAGCTGTCGCTGGATAGATTTTCTCAGACCAGCTTGCAGTTTTTTTGACTTACGTGCTGGTATACGAGTTCAATTTATTCAGCTGCCTGACGCAATTGCTGAAAGCCGAAGAGATTGCCGAAGCCAGGCTGCCCTGGGCAAAACTGAATACGACCGCCACCAGCAGAGCAACAAAGGCCAGGATGGCACCGTATTCTGTGATGCCTTGCCCAAGTTCGTCATTGATGAAATCGGCTAGCAAGTCTTTCATTGGTCCTCCCTGCCACTTTCAAAGTGGCTATGGTAAGTGGTGACGGACGCCACTGCACATGCAACAACCAGCAGCCGGACACAAAGGTAGAGTCCGCGTCAGAGCAGTCATTGCCTGCAATTGCAACTGTCATGTGGTTAAGTTGCCCTGGAGAATAACATGGTCATCTTGACAACGCCAACTCCGTTCAGAATCCCTTAAGAAAGTTTGCCCAGCTTCTTTCTCACGGAGGCATCCGTCTGGCTCAAAACCGCAACCAGAGGTGCTTTCCAGAGAGATCCGCCAGAGTGAAACCAGAAGGCAACCAGGCAGGGAGTTGTCGTCTGCCGCTCTTGAATCCTGGCGGTAAACGATATTTGATAGCCTGCCGGAAACAAGCGCCAGAGCCGTTCCTCGCTATGTATGGTCGCCGTGATTTCGGTGAACCCGCCGGAAGATTTTTTTGGTGCCGCGATTTCCCAGTGGTCTTGTCCGCGTGAGAAGTCTTTCAGGGCATCGGTAATTCGCCTGGACAGATAGTCAGCAGAGAGTCCCTGGGGGCTGAATTCAAGATATGGGCTCTCTTCAATGCGGTATGCCTTGTACCAGGCATCAGAGCCGGCAAAGATCAAATAGCCAGCAATGGCAAAGAGAACAAAAGTGACGATAGCTCCTCCCTGGCTGCTGAAAAGTATCGACTCGGGCAGCCCTGCTGCCCGGCAGGTTAGCTTGAGCAAAGCGCTGATGACAACAATTGCCCCAATCGGCATGAGCAACATCGCGCCAGCTGCCGCTCCGGAATTGCCAGATCTCTCAAGCTCATCAAGGAAATCGAAGATCCTGTGCACGAAATTTTTTTTGAAAGCCGGAGGACCAAATTGCCATGAGCCAGGAGCCGCTCTTTCAAAGCCGGCTGCCGCCGCCTGCTTGCTTGCCGCTTCCCTCTGCCGGAAGGCTGCCCCTGCTGAATTGTTTTGCAGATCCCCGCTACCCGCAGGGCAGGAGGCAGTCGGCGGCGCCACCTGGTAAGTTCTCCAGTAATTCGTCAGGACATCGCGGGCATTATTGATGTCTTGCAGACGTCTTGTAGCTTTCTTCTCGAACTTTGTGCCGACAAATCTGTCCGGATGCCAGGTAAATGCCAGAAGCTTGAAATTGTCTTCAATCTCATCTGGTGATGCACCAGGTAGAAGCTCCAGAAGGCGGTAGCATAAATCGTAGTCCGGTATCTGCGGCATGAACTTGTCTTCCGCCTTCGAAAAACTCAGGAGGGCTTTCGAGGTGAGCCAAGCGAGCACTCGAAGCCGACACAGGGGTGCTGGATAGGGGAAGGACCGAGATCTTCATCGATGAGAGGCAGGCTTTTGACGAATGAAGGCAGATCTCTCACCTCCGGCAGGTAGACAACCATCTCCAGGATTCCGCGGGCGATGAGTTCGGCAAGGAACGGCTTGAAGGCTTCCGCCCCGCCGCTCACGTTCCAGGTGCATGCTCCCGAGAGGCAATCGCCGTTTGCATAGACACGAAAGTTGGAGAGAAGCTCTGTTTCCTGTTGCCCGGTCAGGTGACCGAAGATGAGCACCTGCCCGCACATCTCGCCGCGTGGATTATCCAGGCGGTAATCGACACCGGCGCCGTGCCCGGACAAAAAAATCAAGTTGCGATTGCCAGCAGTCAGATAAAGGGCGTTGTCTGCTGCCCGCACTGAAAGAAGAGGCTCTTTCCTACCAGCACTGCCAGGGAGCAGGGACGCCAGAGACAAAGCGGCTTGCTCGAGCAATTTCATTGTTGTGTCGAGGTACTGCGAGATCTGCTCCTCTATGGCGAGCTTTTTCTCGAACTCTGCTCCGAGCAGTTGAAATTTCTTTTGGTCAAACATGATCTTCTCATCTCCCGGCTGCCCCAGGTCCTATAGCGGTTCATCGATCAGGAGTGTTTCAAATGCCGAAAGAGATAATACCCGAGACCGCCTGCCACAACCAGCACGATCGCCAGATCGAACTTGTGCCAGATGTTCACGAACATCTCCATGTTCTCACCGAATTTGATACCAACCCAGGTGAGGAAATAGCACCAGATCCAGGAGCCGAGAAAAGTAAACAGGCAGAAGATGCCAAAATGCGCTTTCAGCACACCGGCTGGGAAAGAAATGAATGTGCGAACCACCGGCAGCATCCGGCAAACGAAAAAAGCCCAGTCTCCCCAGCGGTCTACCCAGCGGTCGGCGGTAGCAAGATCGCCCTGGCTTACGAGAAACCACTTGCCGTACTTCTCCACGAAGGGCCGCCCGCCGTAGCGTCCGAGGAAATAGGAGGGAATGGAACCCAGCAGGCAGCCAAGGGCGCCTGCAAAAGCAGCCAGATGAATGTTCATGCTGCCACGCTGGACGAGAATCCCTGCCGTTGGCATGATTGCTTCGCTTGGCAGCGGGATATTAGCCGACTCGATTGCCATCATGACGACAATTCCGGTATAGCCCCAACTGGCTACTGTATCCCGGATCATCTGCAAGATGGGATCGATCAATTGATGTAACATGAGATAACCTCAAGATCTGACTGCCAGGGCAAAAACAAGATTCTACATTCTGTACTCCCTCCTTACTGGAAACTGCTTTCAGACAGCGGGATTCAAAGAAGCGGACACCAACGTCAGTGGCGCGGCAAGCCTGAATTTGAAGGATTAGGATCGACTAAGGTTACTGTCTCATGAGTGCAACTGATTCACAATTTCAGCAAACCACCCGCCACTTTACAATCTCCACCGCCGGTCACGTGGATCATGGCAAGACCAGTTTGATCCGGGCGCTCACGGGCATCGATCCTGATCGTTTGAAAGAAGAGAAGGAACGACAGATGACGACGGACCTGGGCTTTGCTCATTTGCGCCTGTCGGAGCAAATGGTTGTTGGTTTCGTAGATGTTCCCGGACACGGCAAATTTCTGAAGAACATGCTGGCCGGCGTGGGCGGCATCGATATGGCGCTCCTTGTGGTGGCAGCCGACGAAGGTCCCATGCCGCAAACAAAGCAACACGTGAGAATTCTGAGCTATCTTGGCGTGCGGAAGGCTATTGTCGCCGTCACAAAGGTGGATCTTGTCGACGACGCAGAGCAGCTCGATATCGTCCGCCAGGAAATCGAAGAGCTTTTACTGAAGTGGGATGTCGAGCCGCTTGAAATTTGTTTTCTTTCTTCCACCAGGAAGACCGGGATAGACCAGCTGAAGCTTTCCTTTGTCAAACATCTGGAGAAGGAGCCGGCGCGCGCCATACGGGGCGGCGCGTTTCTGCCAATCGACCGGGTGTTCAGCAAGTCCGGCTTCGGAACAGTCATCACAGGCACCCTTGTGAAGGGGCTCCTGAATATCGGGGATCAGGTGAGCATCGGTCCTTCCGTGACTTCCGGGAGAATACGCAGGCTGGAGACTTTCGGGGCGACGGTAAACACCGCTGTTGCTGGACAGCGCGTAGCAGTAAATCTCGTGCTCAAGGATAACGTCACCCTCGCCAGAGGACATGTCGTTCTTGGCGAGCCGATCACGCCTTGCAAGAATTTACTTGTCAGCCTTGTGGAGAAAGGGGTATCCAGCGGCTCCAAGTTCGCTGAACGCTTGAGCGGGCAGCCTGTCCGTCTCTATCATGGAACAGCGGAGTGCCACGGCTCTATTCGCTGGGTTGAAGAACTTCCTGCCAGGCAGAAAGCTGCCGACAGCACGCTTGAAACAATCGCTTTTATCGCTCTGTCAGATCAAGTGGTGCCCTCCGCGGCTGATCGGTTCGTCGTGCGCCTCAGCGATGAGACCATCTATGGCGGAGAGATCCTCTCTTGCGAGCGCCCGCGCTGGATCAAGCGCTCCGGGCTTGTTGAGCTCGCCGGACATCTTCTCGACCATAAATATGAGGATGCCATTCTTTCTTTCTTGAAGTCCTGCCCACAAGGTCTTGTCAAAGAAACCCTCGTACGCTCATTCGTGCCCGAAACAGCAGCGTCTGAGGCAATGCAAAGGCTCATCGAGGAAGGGCGACTTGTGCGGCTCGGTGAGCAAATCATGTCTCAAGAAATGCGCAAAGAGCTGACCGAGCGAGTCGCCAAGCAGATCGAGCACGCCACAAAGTCCAACCAGCAACACGAGGGGCTGGAGGAAGAAGGGCTTCCTCTGGAGAGCCTGAGACTTCATCTCATGCCCAAACTCGATCGCCAGACTTTTCAGATTTTACTGGAAGAAGAGACACAGCACGCACGGATTGTAAGAAAGGGCGACAGGCTGTTTTCCGCCCATGCCCCCCTTGAGCGGCAGGCTGATCCGGCCTTTGTGGCTTTGCAGGACAGGATGGCTGAAGCGCTGGAAAAGAATCTTTGTCTGGATTTTGACGACCTGGCTGAACTTTGCGGTGCCGGAAGCGCAACAGTCAAGGCCGGCGCGCAAGCTCTCGAGAAAACGGGACGGGCACACATTGTCAATTACGAGTTTGTTATCAGCCCGGCCAACCTTCTCCGGGCGCATCAGGTTCTATCCGATATCTGGAATACAAAGCGAAATATAGCTCCGTCGGACTTCCGCGAGACACTCTCTACTACTCGCAAATATGCCATGGCCCTGCTGCAATATTTTGACGATCAAAAAATCACGCGCCGTCTTACATCCGGGCGAGTTCTGCTTAGGGCTCCGGGCAAATAGGTCTAGACTGTCGCAGCTGCTTGAGCTCTCAGGAATATCTCCTGAATTTGTCGGTGTCAGCAGTTTTGCAAAACAGGGCAAGTGCGCGCGTCATTTGCTTGCTCGACGAATTGAGAAAGGACCCTTTTCAGGACTTCCATTTCGATAGGCTTGCCCACGAATGCATCCATCCCGACCGCCAGGCAAGATGCATCCTCGAAGTCGGCCGAAAAGCCAAAAATGGGGACATGGCTGCCGGTAGTCTTCTCCATCTGCCTTATCGCTGCAGTGGCTTCGAGCCCATCCATTTCCGGCATATGACAGTCCATGAGAATGAAACAATAATGATTGTGCCGAACGAACTCAACTGCCTCACGTCCATTTCTAGCTATGTGCGTCGTATAGTTCAGTTGCTTGAGCAAGCTTGCAGCTACTCTCTGGCTAAAAACGTTGTCCTCAACGATGAGGGCAATACCGGCTGGACCATTGCCGGCTTTCGACAGTCCCTTCTGCTTGCGTGATGAAGAAGGCATATATTTCGTTTCCTCTTGCTCCCTCAACAAAACACACAACTCCCAAATTGGTGCATCATACCTGCGAGCATGCCATGAGGACCGTGAAAGTCTGGTGAAAACTGATTCTGGCGCCTGTCTGTGTAAAGTTATTGTTCGACTCGACCCAGATTTTCTCAACCTAGCTAAGGGAGCTTAACGCGATAACTGGCGATGAGAGGGCGGCCCTGCAACTAAAAATGTCTGCACAGCATCTGCATCGCACTACCTTTGCAGTTCGGCCAGCTTCTGCTGGCACTTCTATTGAATCTCGCTGAAGCCGCCAGAGTAAATTGTTTTCTTGAGCCAGCTCATTGACTGGCTAGCTGATATCGTCAGCGGTGCTTGCCTCGATGTCTCAAACTGCAGCCTTCCCTTGCTGCAAACCAACTCAGCCGCATTCATCGTTACGAAACGTAAGTCGAGCTATTTTATTGGTGCAGGCTGTGTTATCTGGGCTCTTACGACAAAGTCAACTCTGGCGCAAGTGCGGGGAACTTTCCATTGGCTCGCAAGATGCCACTGTTCACGCTGTTTTCACATGCTCCTAATATAGTAGAGTCACATGCCGCTATAAGGCAATGTTGAGACAGAAATCGCAATTTATTTCCGTCCAATAAGAAAGGCAACGTTGAGGCAAGGGATGCGCGGGGGGCGCGCCGCCTCAGGATTCAAGACCAGACTAAATATTTCTTTGAAGGCCGCGACCTGGGCAACAGAAATGTTACAGATTGCCGCGACGTTTGTAAGACCAGATTCGACAGGTTGAACTGGCGTATCCATATTAATTGAAGCTGGGTGAGCGTGCCGCTTGCAGGCACTGTCCCCGGTGCAAATATTCAGGCACAGGACATGCAGGGGTTAGTGCAATGAGATATTTTAAAAGCGCCGTAAGGGCAATTGCTCGAGGGTTTCTTGCTGTTCAACTGGTGCTGTTTACAGCCCCTGGCGCTCTGGCGCATTGTGATTCGGACGCCGACTTGACTGCCACACAAGCCTGCACAACCGCCGCCCACCACGATGGATTTACTTCAGTTGTTATTCAGGAAGGCGGAACGACCAGAACGGTCACAGCCTCAGACCCCCTGACCCCGGCTGAGCATATTGCGGTCCACCAGGTGCTGTCCGGCGGCGTACAGTCTTTGATCCTTGGTACAGGTGGCGCGGCTGTAGGCGGGACATTCGATATCTCTCGCGATGCCCTGAATATGACGATCACAAATGCAGTGATACCGAATGGGGTGACGGCTCTTTATAATGCGACGACTCTTGCGTCTTTGAATCTGCTGGGAAATCTGACCAATTACGGCACTTTCTATGCTTACACATCAAGTGCCGCCACGCTTTCCGCCAGTATCAACGCCGTCAATATCTATAATCAGCCCGGCGCCGTCCTGTCATCCATCTTCCCAACGAGCGGCATCGGTGGAATAGTTAGCGCTACTTCCAGTCTCAATTTCAATCTGAACGCGCTTCAAGACATTATGAATGCCGGTGTAATCTCCAGCTCCGGAGCACTGTCGTTGACAGCCGGAGGCACAATTGGAAACACTTTGCCTGCCGGGATAACAGGTCCCACCCCGGTCATTATGGCCATGAATTCCCTCAATCTTCAAGCTGCCGGAATAGTAAATTCCGGACTGATGCAGGCTCAACTTGGCAGCCTAAACGCTTACACGGCAAGTCTTGTGAATTCATCAGTCATGCAGTCTCTTGGGGCAAACGTGAATATAAGCAACGTATCCGGCAATACTCTTGTTATCAATAATTCTCTGGGCTTGATCTCGGCACACGACACGATTCTTCTGGAAACACTAGGATCGACTCTCGACGCAGGCGGCAATCTGGTGTCCAGGGCTTTGCTCACGGTGTCAGGTGGCGTATTTGACGCCCCGCAACTTGTTCTTAAAAGCCCGCAAGGCACCGTCTCACTTTACTCAGATAGAATAACCGGGGGTGTGACGCTTACTGCGGGCACGGCTGCCGTTGGTGTAAATCAAGGAGATCTGCGCCTTGCCAGTATGCAATTGAGCGAAGATCCCCTTTTCTATAATGTTCTCGGTAATCTTGATCTTAGCGGACTGTTTAGCAGCGGCTCGACATTCTTCACGGCAGGACAGGATTTCGTCGCCCTCTCCGGCGGCAGTATCATCGCTCCCGGGGCGCCTGCCGATGCCTTAATCGATGCTACAAATCCGCTGGGGGCAGGGGGCAAGATCACTCTTGCCGCCGGCGTCTCCTTTACCACAAGCGGTGGTGCCAGCCCTGTTGCCTGCTCGCTTTGCGACCCTAATTTCACCATAACTGGTGCAAGCGGGCTTGGCGGAAGTATTGTTTTGCCAACTGTTGCTTTGACGACCAATAACAATTCAATCAATCTAATTGCCCTATCAGGCGAAGAATCGAGGAGTTCCATAACCATCGGCGACCTGCACATCTGCGACAGCGGTCTGATGCAAGAGCGGGCACCCTCAATCAATTTATTCTCCGGCGGCGACATAAACTTCAATAATGTGTCCAATCTGGTGGGCGGTCTAAACGCTTTCAGCACAAGTGGCGACATCATCATGGCGCCTGGCAAATCCATCGCAACGTTCAACGGCTCGATATCGCTGGGCGCCCTGTCCGGTAGTATCCTTCTTTCCCAGGACACGCTCAATTCGGTGGGCGGCAACCTTTTCCTCTTTGCCGGGAACAGAATATCTCTTGGCTTAGATGGATCCTACGGAGCCTGGCGCGCGGATGTTGACGGATTTCCATCAGGCGGAAGTATCAGTCTCATCGCCGGCAAAGACATTGTTTCTGCAGGCGGTAATTCTTTGACCGCCAACGGCGGCGATATCAATATTTCGAGTCTGTGTGGAAATGTCTTCACCGGCGAGGAGGACAAACTTCATGCTTGCGGGGTCTTTGAGCAGGCAGACCAGGGGGAAGATCCCATCATCGGCGGCAATATATCACTCTTCGCCCTTAACGGTGATGTCACTCTGGCAAGTGCCACGGCGTTAGATGCCGTTGGCGGTAACATCTTTGTTTCCAGCGCAGTAGCTGGCGGCGGCAATATCGTCACCGGCGACAATGTTTCCCTCAATGCTTTCAGGCTCACTGCCAATCACGAGTCGGACGGAGGTTCCGTGACTTTGGTTAGCCCGCACGGCGGGGTCTCTCTGGGAAATGACAATGCTATCAATGCCGTCGGAGGAAATGTTCAGATCTCCGCCGGCGGGAATCTGACGACCGGCTCTTCATCGACAGTCAACGCCTTCGCCAACCAGGTCAATGGTGGTTCCGTCGGCGGCGACATAAGTCTTGCATCCACCGCCGGAGACATTTCTCTTTCGGCGGATAATTCATTCAATGCCGCAGGCGGAGATCTTAAGTTGACAGCCAAAAGCGGAGGTATTTCCACAGGGAGCGCAGTAGAGCTCAACGCTTTCAACTCTATTTCCGGCAACATCTCAACCGGCGGTGCCGTCAACTTGTGCGCCGGCGGCGAAGTGGCTCTGGGCGATGACAACAAACTAGCTGCAGTCGGGGGGGACCTGACGATTTCATCGTCAGCAAGCAATGTAACCACAGGCGCTGGCGACAGCCTCAAGTCTTGTGGAATCATTATCGAGTCGGAGAAAACGACTGAGGCAGCCGGGGGGAATGTGACAATCAGCGCCCCTGCCGGCGGGATAGCTCTGGGCGACAATAATTCTCTCGATGCGCACGGAGGCGACATTGCTCTTATCAGTGGACCGGGAAATATCCAAACCGGAGAAGGAAGCTCGCTTGCAGCTTTCAATGTCGTAACAAACGGCACGTCCTCCGGGGGCAATATCACTATCGATTCGGACTCCAGCGGCGTTTCTCTGGGTGCAGGCAACACTCTTGATGCAGTGGGCGGTGATCTTGCCATTTCGTCTTCTAGCGACCTGTCAACCGGAGAGGGTGCTGACTTGAATGCTTTCGGCGCTGTCTCGCTTGGAAGCGCAGTCGGTGGCAATATCACTTTGAAAGCAACAGGAAGCGGCAACGTAAACGTGGGCGCTTCGAATACTTTCAACGCCGTCGGCGGCAATGTGGAAGTTGACGCCGCGCTCGGGAGCATCACAACAGGTGTCGACGACACTTTCAATGCCTTCAATGCCGTTGTGGGCGGCAGCTCAGTCGGCGGCAATATTGCCTTCACTGCTTTTCAGGACATACTTCTTTCTTCGGGGAATGATTTCAATGCAGTGGGCGGGAACATCACGCTGACTGCCTTGAACGGCACGGTCGAATCGCAGGAGGGCAACTCCTTCTGCACTTTCGCAGGCAAACCTGCTGAAGGCGATGATGTCGCCAGCGGTGATATCGTAATCAATTCCACTGAGGACATTATTTTGACCGGACAGAATCTCGCAGCGGCCGGCAATGTGTTGCTCACAAGCGACAGGGGCGTGAGGCTCAGCTCCGATACCATTGCCGCAGGCGACAATATTGAAATTGGAAGCGGATCTCACTACAGCATCCGCCTTCTAGCGGACAACACACTCTTTGCGGGTGATTCGATAACTTTGACCGCCGGTGGAAACATCAAGCTAGGAGAGACCTACGAGTTGGCATCCGGCAATAATCACCTTTGCGCAGACAGAGGCAATGTCCGTCTGATAGCTTGTGAGAATATCGAGCTTGGACTTGGCGATCGCCTGGAATCCAACCATGGGTCTGTGATTCTTATAGCCGGGCAGAAGTGTAAATCCAGCGGAAACATCATCCTTGGCAGCGAGGATACACTGTCCGCTGGTGAAGGCGATCTGCGCCTCATAAGTTTTGGCGGAAATATCAATCTGGGATCACACAATATATTAAACGCCTTCAGGCAAGGTACAAGCGGTGCCGGTGATATCGAGCTGAGAGCCGCGGATGGCAGCATTTCTCTGGGCTCATATGACATTCTTTCTGCAGTGAGCGGTAGTGTCGACGTGTTAGCAGGCGGACCCATAACATCGGGGCGTACTGACGCTGTCAATGCTTATAGTGTTGTAATAGGCAGGAGCGCCGTTGGCGGCAATATCAGCCTGGTGTCAGATCACAGCGATATCAGCCTAGGACAAGATAATCTCTTCAATGCCGTCGGCGGGGATTTGTCTCTTGCCGCCCACGGCTTCATCACAAGCGGCGCAGATGATACGTTCAACGCTTTCAACACTTTTGCCGACGGCTCTTCCGTGGGCGGCAATATCACATTTGTCGCCCGGCAGAATATCACCCTTGGCGCTGGCAACGATCTCAACGCCGTCGGCGGCTCAATCCTTCTGCAAAGCCTTTTCGGTACCGTAATTTCAGCGCCGGGCAATCATCTCTGTACATTTAAGCCTGGCGATGAAGGTCTAGGTGATATCTCGATTATCGTAAATACTGACTTGAGCCTGACCGGGCAGAATATGGTCGCTGCCGGCGATGTGTCGCTTCTAAGTGCCCACGGCGTAATTTTGACGAGCAACAGCATCACAGCCTCAGGTGGTAACGTCGGTATCACATCCGGTGATACCGCAGACATCTATCTTGTAGAAAACAATGTGGTTTTCGCAAACGGCTCCATATCTCTTGCAAGTGCACATGACATAAAGTTCGGCTATATAGGTGAGAACGAGGATCTGGGAAACAATCACCTTTGCGCCGACACGGGCAATATCTCGCTTGTTGCCTGCCGGAATATTTCACTCGGGCTCGATGACGTCCTCGAAAGCAATCAAGGAGCGGTAAGTCTTATAGCCGGACGGTCCGGCGGACCAGCGGGAAGCATCTATCTGGGAAGGTTCGATACCTTGGCAGCTGGAGGCGGTGATCTGACCCTGACCAGCCATGGCGGCGATATAGATCTCGGCTCTGACAATACGCTCAATGCGTTCTTTTCCTTGAGTAATCCTTTGATTGGCGGCAGCATCCTGCTTACCGCGGCAGATGGAAATATCAATCTGGGTACTTCCAATGACCTCAATGCTGTCGGCGGACATATAATCATCAACAGCGACACGATCGACATCGGACAAGACAACAAGCTTTGCACCTTTCAGCCCAGAGGAGGACCTTCAACTATTTCCATCACCCTACAAGGCGATCTGGACCTTACAGGCAAGACTCTCACAGTCCAGGGAAGCAATCTGGCATTTACCGCCAGGAGCATCCATTTTGTCGATGACATCATTACCGTCGTGGGCGGCGATCTGTCCCTGACGTCCACTGGCACAAAGGATAATCAGGATGTTTTCATCGATACAGGAAATGTGCTTACAGCCTATAGCTCGGCTTTCCTGCCCGGATTCGACGGTAACTTTGCCGGAGTGTACGGCGGGAACATATTCATCACAAGCGCGCGTCACATAGAACTGGACGGCACAAGCGGCGGCATTGGCAATGAGTCGCTTCCAGACGAGCAACCGACAAATGTGCTTTCAGCCTTCGGCGGCAACATCGTCATGAACGCTTTCATCTCGGTGGATATGAAGTTCGACAATGTGCTCATCGCCACTAAATATCAGCTCCCGAACGGCACTTGCGCGGGACCGGGCGGAGGCATCTATATTGTCACGCACATGAATACTCCCTCGCCGCTGCCGGCTCCGGACCCGTCCTTGAATGTTTTCATTCTCGAGGGCAGCAGCAGCAATAACACCCATATAGATCCCACGCCGAATCAATTCAGCTCGCAGACCAATGCCGCCAACGACCCTATTTCTCAGCATGGAGGAGGCGGAGATCCCTCGATGATCGACGTGTCCGATGGCGGCATGATCGACCTCAATGGCGGCGACTCTCTTGTCCATGTCCTGAGCAGCGATTTCAAGGTCAGCGATGGAATCATCTACATGCACTCAGGCGGTGACTCCAACAATTTTCATATCATGATCAAAGACAGCAGCCTCACGGCAGGATGTTTCCTGGCCCCACCGCCGCCTTTGTGTCCTCCACCGGTCCGTCCGGATTGCCGCCCGCCCGAGAACCCCGGTTGTGTGCTGCCGGAGTCGCCGGTCCCGCCGCTGCCGCCTGACTGCCAGCCCCCGCCGATAATTTGTTTGTTGCCCGAGCCACCAGCACCGCCGACACCACCTTTGTGCCCGACACCGCCCTTAGCGCCGCTTGCCCCGGAATGCCCGGGACCACCGTCGCCGCCACCACCCACGGAATGTTTCCCACCGCCACCACCGCCGACCCCGCCGGGACCGCCGACTCAAGCTGTGCTCGCAGCCGTACAAGGGCCAGCAGCGCTACAGGCTCTGGCACCAGGCTTGCCTGCCGTAGTCGCTCAGAATCCTTGCACTGCCTGGTTCGTTCAGGATATGAAAGAGAGCTATTTGCAGGCTACCTCTGGAACAGAACTGGCGGTCGCACAAGGAAAACAACTGGTGATGAGCAATGGCAGCGCCATTGTCAAAGCCGGCGATGAAAGCTTGACGATCAATCCAGCGAAAGGTGAGGTAACGCTCAAGGCAAATGCTGTGGCTCTTATCGAGTCGCCGGAAAATGCTCCCGTGCGCATCGTGGCTCTTGATGCTACCGAGCCTGATGGTGTAACAGTCAACGTCGAAGGTGAAAAATATACTATTGCGCCTGGAGAAGAGCTCTTGATCAGCGAAACAAATCCGCTGACCGTGGCGCAAAGGCCGCCTCTGGAAGGAAGGGTCGAAAAAACAGCTCCTCTGCGCCTTGAGGGGAGACTGGAAAAGCATAACAACGTGTTCATCTTACGCGCTGCTTCGAACCTTCCGGAAGAGATTCCGAAGATGGTCTTCATCCAGTGCCGGCAGTGCGCTCTACGCAATCAGCTAGAAGCCAAATACAGCCAGCGAGGACCGGATCTAGCCCAGGTGGGCTCGCCTGCCGACAAACTCGGACCGGCCGGAAACCTCCTGAGGCAACAGCCAGATGGAGTCTCCTCTGCACCTCCTCCCGGTGCTGATCTTTCCGCGTCGCTCTCGCCAGTTTCTTTGAGGACCCCAGTTTCCAGCAATCTCCAGAGCCTTGAGGCAAGAGGTTCAACGATGCAGGCTGATGCTGATGATCACTTCCTCAATGTGGCGACTGTCGCGCCCAGCCTCAGCCCACCTGGTTTCACGGTTGGACGGCGCGCCCGCCTGTCCCAGGCTGGCGAGAATGTTTACACGCTTGATCTCGGAAGTGTGATCGTCAACGTGAGAAATAAGCTGGCAATAAATACGCCTCATGCAGGAATAATTGCTAATGTCGGCTCAATCGTGCTGGTTTCGGTTGGATCCAAGATAACGCGCGTGCGCGATCTTTCCGACCGCAACAAGGATGCCATATCGATTCTCATTGGCAAGCATGTTCTGACACTGTTCCCGGGCAAGGAAGCTGCTGTTGTCGACACAACACGCGATCCTCTGCCGGTGGTCTTTGCCGATGGTCTCTCCAGAAGGGGATATCGTGTAGTCGCTGTCGACAGGATGCGCGTTGTCACCAACGACTTCTCCATCCTCGACGCCTTGATCAAGCACCCGCTCCTCCAGGATCTGCGCCACTCGCCAGCCAAAGGCGACATAGCCACCGTTTCCGAGATAATGAAAACGGCAGCGGTCATCAACTGGATGTTCGACAGATACAAAGGGCCTTACGTCGAGCCGGTTGTTGCTCCTAATACCGGACTGGCTGGACGTCCTGCCGAACCGGTCTATTAATGGTACATCTGTAACCTGTCATCTATCAGGAGGCGCCGGTTGGACAAAATGTATAGCCTCATCTGATGCCCTGTGCCAGAGAGCATTTGGGTCACAATGGCAGGACATTAAGTGCTGGCTCTCTTTCTAGCCTTTCTGGCTGAAAGCCTCCAGCTCCTCGACTAAATCTGCCTCTTGCAGATAACCTGGAAATTCTTCGGCTAGGACTGCAGCTTGACGAAAGAGCTTTTGCGCTTGCTCTGGCTTGCTCAATTTGAGGCAGACCCTGCCGTACTCATGGCAACAGGCGCACAAGGAAAGGGCTGTTTCTCTGCCCTTTTCAGCGCTGGCTGCCGTGTATATGTCAAAAGCTCGGAGGAAGTGTTCTTCAGCTTCAGTCAACCTGTCCTGCCGGGACAGGCACTGAGCCAGGTGCAAGAGCGGTCCGGCAACTTCCAGGCTCTGTGCACCATACTGCTTCTCTTGTATGGACAATACTCGCCTGAGGAGATTTTCCGATTCGACAAAGCCACCTTGCTTAAGGCAGCAATCTGCCAGAAGCATGGATGGCTCAACCATTTGCTGGCAGTCATCACCATGCTCTTGCTGGTAAATTCGCAAGACATAGTGGAAGAGTTGCTCGGCTTCAGCAAGACGGTGTTGTTCTCTATAAAGCTTACCGAGGGCAATGAGGCATATGGCTGCGTCCTCAGCTTCTTCAAAGTCTTCGTGCACCTGGTATGCCCGCCGCAAGTGCGTTTCTGCCACAGCATTCTTTCCTTGCGCCTGGCAAATCTGCCCCAGTTTGAACGAGCAAACTGCCACTTGCGCATGTTCCTTCTTCTCTTCCGCCATCTCCAGTGCTTGCAAATAAAGCTTCTCCGCCAGAGCGTAGTCGGCAACATCGGCCGCCTGATCTGCAGCTTCCAGACAGCTCTGGACAGTCTTTTTCGAGCCGAATATATCTGAGAGCCACTTCATTTGATTTCCTCTGACGCGAATCGTTCTTATGGGGCAATCAGAGGCAATTATAATTGACCAGTCAAAGGAGATGGGTCCAGGTTGTCAATTTCGACCGGCTCAACGGCGCCAGGCAAAGTGAATTTGAAAATTGCCGAATAAAAATAAAGCTCAGCATCCAGCGCTCGTTTGATATTTTCTGCTTTCCTGAAACCATGCTGCTCCCCGGCAAAAGCCAGGTAAGCAACAGGCACGCGGGCGTTCTTCAGAGCCTGGACCATTTTTTCCGATTGATCCGGCGGCACCACTTTGTCTTCCAGCCCCTGGAAGAAAATCACCGGACATTTCAGCCGGTCCGTATGGTGTATCGGAGATCTCTCAAGATAGAGATCTCGGCGCTCGGGATAAGGTCCGACCAGCTGATCGCCGTAGCGCGACTCGAATTTGTGTGTGTCGGTCGCCAGCGACTCCAGATCGGAAACGCCATAATAGCTGGCACCCGCGCGGAAGACATCTCGAAAAGTCAGGGCGCATAAGGTCGTATAGCCACCAGCGCTTCCACCTGTGATTGCCATCTTCTCCCGGTCGACAAGCTTATGCTCGGCAAGATACAAGGCAGCATTGACACAGTCGTCCACATCGACTATTCCCCATGCACCATTGAGGCGCAGCCGGTAGTCGCGCCCGAAGCCCGTGCTGCCGCCATAATTGACGTCAACCACAGCAAAACCCCGGCTTGTCCAATATTGAACTCCCAGGTCAAGGGAGTTAGGTTTGGCTCCAGTAGGTCCGCCGTGACTTTTGACGATAAGAGGAGGCAAGCAGTTTGCAGGTCCGCTGAAATCTTTGTTGGCCGGCGGGAAGAAAAAGGCATAAGCTCTCTTGTCTTGACCGCTTTCGAATTCCAGAGTCCTCGGCGAAGACAGATAGCCGGAATCAAGCTTCAGGTCATTGCTCGGGCGCAAGACCTGGCACTGACTGTCTGGCAGTTTAAGCTCGATAAGGGCTGTTGAATCGGTCGGCGAGCCGGCACAAAAGAAAGCTTTGCCTGGACACGCTTTCACGAAAGATATATCGGTATAAGGCGTTTGAAGTGGACGGAAGGCGCCATCTGCCAGATTGATGACACCAAGCTGCCAGATGCCCTGTCGGCAGAAAGCGCAGACGATCGAGTCCTTGCCGTCAAATGCGTAAGTGGAAAAACCAAAGTTCCACAGTGGCGCGCCGAACTCGGCATCCATCTCAACAAGAGGCGTCGAGCCTTCATAATCGCAATGCCGGTATATGTTCCACCAGCCGCTGCGGTCCGAAACATAGTGGAGCACGCCGGCAGGCGACCACTGCGGCTGGAAAACCGATTCGGTGGGGCTGCCTGCTACCCGGCGGATATTGGCAGGAAAACCATCCGAGCCAACATTTGCCACCCAGACAAAAGAGCTATCCCAGGGCATATTGGGATGATTCCAGCTCATCCAGGACAGCATTGTCGAATCAGGATTCAAGCGAGGATTTGCATAAAAATCGTTGCCGGCAACGAGCATATCGACGCGGCCGTCTTTCAAGGATATGGAAACGATTGTCGTGAGCGCCTCGTGCTCGGGTAACTCATGATCCTCCTGCACACAGACGAGCCGGTTGTGCCGAGGATCGACCGTCAGGTCGGCATATCGAACACTGGCTGGTTGAGTGAGCGGCACCGGCTCACAGCCGGGCGCCTGGCGATATATACGCTGGTCGGAATAATTGCAGAAATAGATAGTGCCTTCATGGACGGTGTAAGCTCCACCGCCATATTCATGTACGAGAGTGCGCACGTTGTAAGGCTCAGGGGTCATATCGACGATCTGAGCGTCGGCGCCTCGCCGCACTATGGCTGATCTGCCTTTCTGAAAAGGGCGCGACTCCAGCCAGTAAACGTCATCGGCGTCCAACTGTATCTGTGAAATGCGGATGGTCGATGCGGTAATCAGATCCGAAGTTATGGGCGATACCCAGGAGCCAAACGCAGCTGTGGTCATTTGCTTCTATTTCCTCTGTTTAAAACGACAGCCATATTGAAGGTAATAACTGCAACCGGAGAACCGGGCAGAGCTTCAGGCGCAGGCAAAGATTTAGCCCTTAAAGCTAAGCGTCCGGACTGTCTTTGTCCATGAGTATTCTCATTGACTATCTGCATCCTGACCTTGTCCTTTCTTGCGCCAGAGAATCCCGTCAAGTCGAAGCGTTGTCCATGTGCTTGTTCGGTGCGCTCTGGACATCACCCAACGTCTTCTCGTCAATCCAGCCGCGCTTGATCAAGATATCGCCGAGGCGTGCTCCGGAATGACGCTGTTCAAGAATAGCCAGCCACAGCTGTTGCATTGTTATACAGCCGGCACCAAGGAGTCTCTGTCCTAGCTTGGAACGGACAGGCGGCAGGCACTCTTTGAGTTGCTCATAAGTGAGCCAGCCTTTCAGGAGACAGATTTCACCGAAGAGTAGAGCTGTTTCTCTCTGGAGAGAGAGTGCTTCTCTGATTTGATCGCGAGTCAAATACCGGGCTTCTATCAGGCGCTGACCGATGAGACTGGAGGTGAAACGCTGTGCCGGGGTGCTCATTTGTGAGTTCTTTCAGACTGCCTTTCCAATCAAAATTGTCTCAGACTTTGCCGTGACATCTCCGGCCGTTTGCTCTTTTCAATGCCGCTTCTTCTTCGTCGAACTCTTCTTGTTCCAATTTTTCTTCCCTATTTTTCCACAGCAATGACAATATGATCCGAGGCAACACCAAGCCTCTCTCCACTGCAACTCCTGGCGAAGACGCGCAATTCGTATATCCCGGCAGCTTTGAGCTTACTTGAGGGAAGCGCTATGGTGCCTTCTTTTGGCGCCGGCAGAGGCGGCATGGCGACACTGCTTGGGCTTTGCGAGTTTTGCTCTTCAAAGAGCAAATTAGCTCGCGTGATCTCGCACTGGGTCGAGGTGCAACCAGGTATGGCTGAGGCGCTTATGGAAAGCTCTCTGAGCGCGCTTCCGGGGCTTATATGCAAGTAGCCTTTTGTGCCCAGGTAACCGGAATTCTTGAAGTTGAGCAGTGGCATTACTTGAGAGGGCGGCAGAAATGCCACTGATTTTATTTCCATGTCAGCCCCTGGTGGCAGCAAGAGCTTCAGCCCATGCACGCGCCCGCCGAGGCTCCATTCCGGCAAGCCGTGCAAAGCGAAAATCAGCTTCTGTTCTTTGACACCGGGCTTGAAACTGGCATGAGCTCTGTTTGCCAGAGCAAAATCCGGGTGGATGTCGTTGGCATACAGGAGATCGGCACCAGCACAGAGCCCCCGCCCCGATATCCTATTGAGCGTAGCAGTCAGCTCGATGAAGTCAATGTCCCAGCAACTCAAACCGCCGTCGCCCATGAGAAGCTCCGGAGCAGGAGCCTTGTCCTCACTGATTACGCGCAGACAGCCGCTGCTTCCAAAACTATATTTTGTTTGGGATGAAGGCAAAGGCGTCAAAGCTTGGGACAGGCTCTCTCCTTTCCACACAGGCAGCTTGCCCGGTGATTTTCGTGCGGGCAACTGAATCGGGGCGAAGTCAGCTTTCTCTTGATCCCACAAGTACATGCGGATTTGGCTGGAATTGCGCTCTATAGAATCTTTCAAAAAGCCGAAAGGCAGGATTGGCTCGAATGGATTGAGCATCAAGCAGTTGTTGATGTCACGCTCCATTTGCGGGCGTTTTGTCATTCCCCAGAGGGCGTTGCGGCACAGGTAGGCACCCCTGCGATGGTCGGGAAGAGCAATCAAAAGCACCTGCGGGTCGCCGGGAAGCATGGCGTATAACTTGCTAAGTGCCGCGCGTATGGCATTGGATTCCTCCCCAGCAGCCCTCCAGCTCTGGTTGTTCGTCCATAAGGCAAAGGATGAGACGAGAATAAACAAGACACCGGCAGCCGCCCGGAGTTTGGACAGCTTTGGACTCAAGCTGGTACAGCCAGCAAAGAATCCTCCAGCTAGTAACACACTCAGTGGCGCTGTGGCCAGGTAAGCCAGGCGGCTGCCCTGCAAGTCATCGGCAATAGCAAATATCTTGTAGACAGGCAGAAGCGACAGGACAAGCCAGGCAAGCGCAAAGATGAGGGGTGGGCGCGAGGCTTTGTGTCTGACGGCAGTGTATGTGAGGGCAAGAACGGCTGTTACCGTCAGCGCTTCCCAGGATCTTGTGAGCAGGCTGTGGCAGCCGGTGAGAGACTTGTTGATCGGGACGATAGTCATACGCAAGCCGTGCAGCCAGTTCAAGGCAAAAGACTTGATGTTGGCAATGAACAAGAGCGAGTCATCGTAACCACCGACAACAGTGCCGAGAGCGAAATAGCGCAGGACAAAGTAAGAAAGAAGAAGGAGCCAGAAGGGGCTTGTGGCAAGAATACTTGAGGCAATAGCACTTCTTCTTTCCGTTGCCGGCAGCGCAACCAGAACTTCGTAAGCCAGGAAGACGGCTGGCAAAGTGATAGCCATCTCTTTGGATAGAAGCCCGAGCGCCATAGCGATCAGGGCAAAGAGAAAGGCAACTCTTGACCGGCTGTTACGCCAGCGGATATAGCTAAAGACAGCTGCCAGACAGAAGGCAGTCACAACTGAGTCTACGCGCCCTGTTACCCAGGATACGGCCTCGGGATGCAGGGGATGAAGAGCAAAGATTGCCGCGCTTCCTGCAGCCCAGCTATTCTGTCTCAAGCAGCCGGAAAGACCGCAGGCAAACTCTTTGCTCCAGGTGTTCGCCTCACGAGGGGAGGGCATTTGTCTGCCTTCCGCCTCTGAACTATCTGAGGCTTTGAATTTGTCCTCAGACTTGTCTGATGAGCCTGCCACAGAGTTCTTGTGAGAGGGCTGTTTTGCGGTTAACTCCTTGACAGTGAGGAAGAGAAAAACCGTGCCAGCCAGATGGAAAGCCAGGTTTGTCAGCCGGAAGCCAAGCCCGTTTACGCCCCAGATAAGGTAGTCGCTCACCATGAACACTGAGATGAGCGGGCGGTAAAAACGCGTCGTGGTGCCGTCAAGCCATGAGCTGTGGAAATTGCGCCAGATGAGCTCGGGATTTTGAATGGCTTGCGGCAGCCAGGTGAGGTGCACGAAGTCGTCGCCCAGGAAGAAATTGAAAAAAACCGGGCTGTATGAGACCAGTGTCAAGCAGAATATGGCTGCCAACAGAAGAAAGACGCTCAGGCGCGACTGCTCTCTCGGAGTTGCCCGAGTGCTGCCTCCGGTTGACGATGCTATCAGTTGGGAAACTCCGCGCACTCTTTCGACTCCAGGGCGACATCGTAAGCCGGACGATCTTCCAGGTGGCAGGCAACGTCTCCCCGGGCTTTGACGACCCTGGCAGGGGCCCCGGCCACAACCATATTGGACGGCACGTCATGGGTGACGACTGAGGCTCCGGCCACTACGGCACCGCGTCCAATTCTTACTCTCGGAAGAATGAGCACTCTTGCTCCCACGATGCACCCTGTCTCTAGATAAGGGCCCTCACGCCCTCTCTGGCAGGGCGGGTGCAAGCTATCCACAGTCAAGGACATTGGATAAAAGTGCACATTGTCTTCAACGGTCGTATAGGTGGCGATGAAGACATTGTTGTGAAAGCGGCAATCATTGCCGACCTTTATGTGCCCGTCCGATTGCGACAGAGTTCCGAAGCTACAGTTGTCTCCAAATAGGCTCATCTCCCGGATGACCGCCCGGTGCCCGGTCTGGAAGCCTTTGCCCATGGTGCAACCGGCGTATATTATTGTTCCAGAGCGGATGGTGCTTCCCTCCCCTATGACCAGCTCCGGGTTGATATAGCAGGGATCTTTGCGCCACGCCGCCAGGCGTTCACCAAGGATGCATTGCGCGCCGATTAAGCTTGAGGGACCGATCCTGACGTTCTCGTAAATGACCACTCCCGGCTCGATAATCGTATCATCGGCAATCACGGCGCCGTCGGCAATGACAACATCAGGGCTGAGCCTGACGTTCTTGCCAATTTTTGCCCCGGGCGCAATCCCTGGATATTTCTGCGCCGCTTCAGCTTGCATTCTTTCTGCTCTCCCATTGCTTGGCAGGCGGGCGTCTTCCTGTCCGACACCTGTTGTTTTTGCTTCTGTTCTTCGTTTTTGTCGGCCCCCAACATTGCTGCTTGTTGTCTTTGGCTTACATGCCGGTTGACAATGGTATCTCAGCCATGGCACCGGCAGCTAAGCGGCTGCTGACGATGTCGTTGAGGTTTGAAGCTACACGATTGACCTGCTCTTCGGTCAGCTCCGGATACATGGGCAATGAGAGAACATCCCGGGCGAGCATTTCGGAAACGGGGAAGTCACCACGCCTGTAACCGAGAGCGCTGAAGGCTGTCTGCAGGTGCAGGGGCACGGGATAATAGCACATGGAGCCGATGCCGCGCAAGGACAGCTGCGACATGACTTCGTCACGGCTGACGGGTGAGCAGCCGGGCCCCCCATCGATGCGTATGGTGTATTGATGGAAGACGTGCCCGGTGTGCAACATGGGCTGCGGGAGCACAATCTGCGGGGAGTTTTTGAACGCCCGGGCGTACCATCTAGCCACCTGGTTGCGACGCTCATTCCAGGCGCTCAGGTGGGGGAGTTTGACCAGCAGCACAGCTGCCTGGATTTCGTCGAGCCGGCTGTTAACGCCGAGTTCGTCGTGATAATAACGTTTGCGGCAGCCATGGGCGCGCAGCACTTTCAGACGCTGTGAGAGAGCATCATCGCTGGTGACGACCATGCCGGCATCGCCTGCCGCGCCAAGATTCTTGGTCGGATAGAAACTTATACAGGACATGTCTCCGAGGCTGCCGGTAGGACGACCTTTGTAAGTGGCGCCGATGGCTTGCGCGTTGTCCTCGATAACCTTCAGCCCCCAGCGGTCCGCGATGGCCAGGATCGGGTCCATATCTGCCGGCTGCCCGTATAGATGGACAGGGATGATGGCTTTGGTTCTGGGCGTAATGGCTGCTTCGACCAGGGACGGATCGAGATTGAAAGTCGCCGGGTCGACGTCGACAAAGACCGCTCTGGCGCCCCTCAAGGCGATAGCCTCCGCTGTGGCGGCAAAAGTGAATGGAGGAGTGATCACTTCGTCACCCGGTCCGATATTGGCCGCCCAGAGCGCTAGAATCAAGGCATCCGTACCGTTGGCCACGGCCACGGCATACTTCGCTCCACACAGCTGCGCCACAGCTTCTTCCAGTCTGGCGACGTTTTGACCCAGAATATAATTGCCGCTGCGCAAAACGGCGAGGACGGATTCTTCAATCTGCGCGCCGACCTGCTTGTACTGCTCTTTAAGGTCGAGGACCGAAATTTGCTGTGGTTTATCTTTGGGAAAGGACAACTCTCTGGTCTCCTTGAAGGGTTTTACCGGCAATCCGGATAGGCAAGCCACCCGGCCGTAATCAAGAGAGTCTAGCGGGCAGAACGCAGCTGTCCAAGACAGGACGTATAAGGTTCGCGTTTAATCTTTCAGACAAGGCGCACTGGCGTATGTTTTCCGCACGGCTTCCGAAAAGCTTGATAAAAATCACTTCATCATAGTGCAAGACTTTGTTACGCCGGCTCTGACGGCTGTCGATCCCTGCGGAGATTATGTCGGCTTCAGGCGCGCCGGGGTCTGAAACGGTGAGCATGCCACCGCATCAGAGCCCCCGGCATTGTCGGTGGTATCGATAGCGCAGGTGGTGGCGCAGGCAAGCTAGCAGGGACTTGCGAACAGCCTGTCGCTTGCTGGGCAATAAGAGGCGGGGAGCTTCTTAGATCCCCGCCTCTTGATTCTGACTGTCAGCTGTCGGCTTATCTCTTTCCTTTGCCGGGCATGGCCACGGTTCTGGAAAGGGCATTGGTCACGAAGAGGTTCAGGCTGACGCCTTCCTTTTCGGCTCTGTCCACCAGCGCCTGGTGCAGGGACCTCGGAAGGCGAACGGTAAACTTTCCGCTGAACTTCATGAACTGGTCTTCGGACTTGGAGGAAGCTG
>JAHFBI010000167.1 GCA_023250095.1 Candidatus Melainabacteria bacterium | reverse complement strand
ATCACACCCGATTCCGCCTCCGACCTCAAGAAATTGCTTGAGGAACAGGAGTGTCGCTGGGGAGCCGATCATTTCAAAGTTGCAGACACTCTTTCTACCATGGCGGACCTCCTGAGCAGCCAGAAGAAATATCTGGAAGCCGAGGCTCTTTACTGGCGAGTGCTGGAGATCCGCCACAAGTGCTTTGGTCAGTTTGATGCCAATGTAGCCTCTACACTTGAGGATCTCGGGCATTTTTATGAAGGGCAGGACAATCTGCCTGAAGCCGAGCGTTTCTTTCGCTGGTGCTACGAGACCTGTTCAACTCTCGGCAGAAGCGACGATGAAAGCTCCCAGCGCGCTCTTTCTTCCTGGCTGCATGTGCTCAAATTGCAAGGGAAGGAGCTGCCTCTGCTACCCTCGCATGGAAAGCAAGCAACGCCGACCACCCAGAAAGCACAGAAAGGTCAAAGCCAAAGTGGCGAGCTCGCTTTGCCTTTTCCCTGGGAGAAATATCTTGAGGCTGTTCGGATAAAGGTGGCCAGTGGGCTGTGGGACGAGACCGAGCCTTTGCTTGTCTTGCTGCTGGATGTGTCACGCTCTTATGCAGACAAGACCTTTCCGCAAGCTGAAATTCTGCACAATCTGGCAAAAGTACGCCTGGCGCAGCGACAATTTGCCCAGGGGCTTGCATATTGCCAGCAAGCTCTTTGCGTATACGAAGACAGCCTCGGCGCAACCGATCCGACCATCGCGCATTGCCTGGCTGATATGGCGCAATTGCAGCTGGGCACAGGAGAAGCCGAAGAAGCCCGCTTTCTCTTGAACTGGGCTCTGACCATATTCGAGCAATCAAAAGGGCTGGAGAGCCAGGAGGCTGAGAACATCAAGAGGCAACTGTCCGACCTTTTGCGACCACTGGCTAAGGAAACGCCAGAGCCGCTGGGCAAGCCCAGCTATCTTGCGCAGGACGTCGGTGCTGCTGAGGGCCAAGCAGAGGCACAGGAAAAAATTGCTCCTGACGATTTTGATGCTGCAGAGACTTTCGCCCACCCTGGCGCGCAAGACAGCGGACGTGCAGTGGCTCAGCAAGAGGAACCCTCCGATAACTGGGAAGACGACTGGAAGACAGAGGGAGCCGAAACAGCCACTGCAACTCCTGTCGACTCTTCAGAACAAGTTGAGGAAGGATCCCCATCTCCTGCTCCGATAAAAGCCGAAGAGCCTGGGCAGGGTCCGTCCTCTCCCCAGCCTCAAAAAGTGAGTGGCAACTGGGATTATTTTCAAGAGCTGGAGAAGCTGGAAGCTCCAGAGGATGCCTTTGAGCCATCTCAAAGCCTGGCGGAAAGGGAGGATCAGGCAGCAAACTTTGCCAGTGCGCAAGCAGCTGAATCTTCAGCTTCCAGTGAGGTGAAGGTCACAGTCCACACCGCCGGCGACAGTTCTACGCAGTCACCTCAAACCCCGGCACCCGCAATGCCACCGGCTACAGCTCACAACTCCGTCCAGTTGACTTTCGACCCTGATGTGGTCGAAGACAAGATTGCCAGCTTCCTTCTGGAGAAATATCTCAGCTCAGGCAAGGCTGCTCTGGAGAAAAGGAACTTTCTTGAGGCTGAGCGCAATTTCACCGTAGCTGTCGAAAAATCCAAACAGTTTGGCTCTCATGACAGGCGATTGAGAGACAGTCTTTGTTGCCTGGCTTCGACATATGAAGCTTCAGGCAAATATTTCCGCGCTGAAAGACTGTATCAAGAATGTCTGACTCTTACACAGAAATTCCTCGGAGGCGAGCATGTGGAAAACGCCATTTATTTGCACAAACTGGGAGATTTGCACTTGAGGCAAAGCGAAGCGTTCAAAGCGGAAACGACTTTTGAGCGAGCCATCAAAATTCTGACAAATGCCGGCAGTAATTCGGATGAGCTGGCAGCATTGCAGAGCAAGTTCGATATATTAGGCAGGCAACGCGAGCAAAAGCAAAAGGACCAGAACTGGCAGAAATAGTAGGCTTACCTTCTTTCTTCCAGGCATAAAGACTTTCAGGAGCCAGTTGTATCTTTAGTGTCAGGGGACTGTTATTGCAGGGGCAGGGCAGAGATTATAGCGCCCGAGGATCTTGTGGCTGGCGCTGGCTTTGGAAAGGGCCGACAGCAACCGCTCCTCCTTGTCTGCACGATCTACTTCGATATCCATGAAAAAGCGATAGTGCCAGGGGGTCTCTGGAACCGGGCGCGAATCGATTTTGGTGAGATTGATGCCGAACTGAGAAATACCCCAGAGAAGCGTGGCAAGCGAGCCCGGTTTATGGGTAAGCTCGACGGCGCAGGAAATTTTGTATGGTACTTTCAATGGCTTATTGCCGTCTTCGTTGATTCTGACAGAAGGGCATATCAGCCCGAAACGCGTGCTATTGTGCGCATAATCCTCAATGTTCGACTTGATGATTGGCATCTTGAACTCGCTGGCGGCCATCTCACTGCCGATTGCCGCTTTTTCCAGGCTCCTGGAGTCTTTGACAAAAGCTACGGCTCCGCTTGTGTCCCAGAAGACGCGGGCAGCCATGCCTGGATTCTCCTTGAACAGCAAGCGGCAGTGATCAAGCGCTGCCGGATGCGAATAGACCTCCTTGATCTGGGAGAAATCAGCTCCGGGAAGCGCCATCATATGCAAATGTATTGGCACGATTACTTCATCGACAAGCGACGCTGTGCCAGCCCACAGCAGATCGTAATTGACGACGATCGATCCCACAGATGAGTTCTCGAGCGGGATAGCACCATATATGCCGTCGGAGGCCGCGCGCTCGAACACTTCGCCGAATGTCTGGCAGGCAATATACTCGCAGTCCGACTCCAGCTTAAGCTGCCTGGCAAACAAAGTTGCTGCCTGATGGCTGAAAGCGCCTGGAGCCCCCTGAAATGCTATCTGCCTGTGATTCATGGACATCATCATCCTTCCTGACGGGACTAAGCCCCAAATCCGACAATTTACTATAATAGCGCCGCCAGCTCATCGAAGGCGATGGAGCTGTCTATATCGACCTGCCCGATTTCATGGCAAGGCAGGACGAATTTCAGCCGGTCCGCCTGGCGCTTCTTGTCCTGGAACATGGCTTTGAGGATTTCCTGACGGTTGTAAGAAGAAGGAATCTCTAAGGGCAATCCGGTTTCTTTGAGCAAATCAACTACGCTCTGCCGCATGGCAGCAGAACAACGCCCGAACCTGACGGCAAGGCTCATGGCGAAAACAAGACCGATAGCCACTGCCTGCCCATGGGCTATCTCGTAGTTAGAAACCGTCTCCAGGGCGTGTGCCAGTGTGTGCCCGAGATTCAGGCTGCGGCGCAAGTGTTTTTCCAGCGGGTCCTTGCCCACGACTGCCAGTTTCATCTTGATGCAAGAAGCGATAATGCCCTGCATGGACGGGGCATCCCACTTGATTCCGTTTGCCAGATTCTCCTGCAATACGGCAAAAAGCGGACGCGGTCCGCTTCTGTATTCGGCTTGCGCGGACACTGTCTTTTCAATCAGGGCGTATTTGATTATTTCGCCCATTCCGGACAACCATTCTCTTTCAGGCAGGGTTGACAGCACTTCTGGATCGACGAAAACAGCCTCCGGGAAATAAAACGTTCCGGCCAGATTTTTGCCTGCGGCTAAATTGATAGCGGTCTTGCCTCCGATAGCTGCATCCACTTGCGATAGAAGCGTGGTAGGAATCAGAGCCAGCCTCACTCCGCGCAAATAAGTCGAAGCGGCAAACCCGGACAGGTCGCACACGGCGCCTCCGCCCAGGGCAATGATAGTATCGCCGCGCTCGAAAGAAAGCGATTCGAGCTTCTCCCAGACGGCAAGCAATTGCCCAGACGACTTGGCGCTCTCGCCGTCAGGAACTTCCAGAAAGCTCACTTGCAAGTCCAGTTCCTTCAGTGCTTTCGTAAGCTGGCGGCCAAAAAGAGCAGACGTCGAGCGCTGGGCAATGACAAGTACATTCTTGCCGCAATCACCCTGGCGCAGGAAGCGCGCAGGCGACAGGAGCGCGCCGGGACCTATATCCACCCGCCCTTGCACGGGCAAAGTGGAGCGGAAGAGCAAGGTTGTAATTTCTGTCTTGTGGCGAGCTTGAAAATGAAAGTTGGTCATTGGCCATCCATTTCTTCATCTATATTCGGGCAAGGCAAGATTGACTGTGGCAGCCTGCCTGAGCCCGGGCGCTCCGGCAGCGCCGGATTTTGACAGAAGCGCCTGTGAGTCTCAAGAGCCGTGGCGATATCCTGGATGCTGTCGCTGCCGAATTTTGCCAGCAAAGCCCGGCAGAGGACGAAAGAAGTCATGGCTTTGACGACAATTGCCGCTGAAGGGACCGCGCATACATCCGAGCGCTCATAATGGGCAGTCACCGCCTGAAAATCTCCGAAGGATACCGAAGGCAAGCCCTTGCGCAGAGTCGGTATCGGCTTCATATAAGCGCGCAGTTTCAAGCGCGCCCCGTTCGTCATACCACCTTCGATACCGCCGGCATGATTGGTGCGGCGGCAAAAGGGAAGGATATTTTGTCCGTTGCCAACATCCCATACCCGCCCGCCGGCAGCTTCAACATGACCTGGATGGACAGGGTAAAGGGCGTCATGAACCTGGGAGCCGGCAAGCCCGGCAGCCTGGATGCCGTCGCCTATTTCCACGGCCTTGATTGCCTGAACGCTCATGACTGCCTGCGCCAGCTGTCCGTCCAGCCGCTGGTCCCACTGAGTATAGCTGCCCAGCCCTACAGGCAGCCCATCTGAGAGAATTTCCACGACACCGCCGATGCTATCTCCTTCTTGCCAGGCGGATCTGACGGCTTCCTCCATCAGCTTCGAAGCCTTCTTGTCGGCGCAAAACATCTCGGAAAGGCAAACCTGCTCGTGAAGCCTGGACAGGGGCATGCTATCGCAGCAGAAGCCTGATGAAATCGTGCCTACCTGGACGACGTGCGCTGTTATCTCAATGCCCAGGCAAGACAGTATCTGCTCGCACACGGCTCCAGCGGCAACCCTGGCTGCCGTCTCCCTGGCGGAGGCTCGCTCGAGAACGTCGCGGATGTCTGCCTGGTGGAATTTGAGAGTGCCGGGCAGATCGGCGTGTCCGGGGCGAAAGCAGGTAATTGCCCGTTGGGAAAGCTGGTCGCGCACTTCGTCTAGATCTGCGTCTACCGGCAAGGGCGACATCACATGCCTCCAGTTCTCGAAGTCGCGATTTGGCAGCATGAGGGCAAGCGGCGCACCGGATGTGATACCATGCCTGAGCCCGCCGACAATCTCCACGGTGTCGGCTTCTATCTTCTGTCTTCCGCCGCGTCCGTATCCCTGCTGTCGTCTGGACAGCTCTTCGTTCACTTTGTCGACATCGAGGGCGACTCCTGAGGGCACGCCATCAAGAATCACCGCGAGCAACGGTCCGTGTGATTCCCCTGATGTTAAGAACCGCAACATAAGCCCTGCCCTCCCGGGCTATAAATCTTACAATAAGCCGAGCCTCCGCGTTACCTGTCGGCTTGTCACGAAAAGAAAAAGAATCATGTCTTCCCCCAAAATAAGACTATCAGGGCAGTTGCGTGTTCCAGGCGACAAATCCATATCGCACCGCGCGCTCATCTTCTCTCTTTTGACTGCAGGGACCAACCAGATCCGGCAGCTTTCCCCGGCTGATGACTGTATGAGCACGATTGCCTGCCTGAAAGCGCTCGGAGCAGAGGTGATCCAGAGCCAGTCCGATGGCGAGAGTCTCAAAGAAATTGTTTACACAATCGTCAGCCCCGGACTCAGCGGACTGATGAGACCGTCTTCGACACTTTTTGCCGGCAACAGCGGCACAACAATGCGCCTTGTCAGCGGACTTCTGGCCGGGCGACCCTTCAGGGCAACTCTCGACGGAGATGAATCGCTCAGGCAGCGCCCGATGGGAAGAGTGCTTCAACCGCTTGCCAGCATGGGAGCAGAAGTGATTTTCGCCAAACGAGAAAATTATGCCCCTTTCTCCATTGCCGGCGGGAAGCTCAAGGGTGGACACTTCGTTTTGCCTGTGGCTTCAGCCCAGGTCGAGACGGCTCTCCTTCTGGCCGGGCTCCAGGCGCAAGGGGAAACCGTGGTCGACCTTCCTTGCCCGGTACGGGATCACACAAGAAGGCTGTTCAAATATATGCAGATCCCCTTTGAGAGCGGGGGAGATCTCAATATGTCCGTATGCTGCCTGACGGCAGCGCCGCCGCCATTTTCTTTGACTGTGCCGGCCGACATATCCTCTGCAGCCTTCTTTATGGTCGCGGCTGCCTGCTTGCCTGATTCGCACATACTGCTGAGACAGGTTGGGCTGAACCCTGGGCGCACACTGGTTCTTGATGTGCTCATGAGGATGGGTGCCGATATTGAGATAGTGAACAGGGGCGATCTATCCGGTGAGCCCACTGGCGACATACTGGTCAGAGGCGGGCGGCAATTGCACGGCACGACGATAGAAGGCGACACTATCGCCTCTGGCATCGATGAAATCCCGGCACTGGCTCTGGCCGGAGCCTTCTGTGAGGGTACTTTCTGCGTGCGGGACGCCGCCGAGCTTCGCGTCAAGGAAAGCGACCGGCTGGCTGCCACAGTCAACAACTTGCATGCTGCCGGGGCGATTGTCAGGGAACTTGCCGATGGATTTGAGATTAGAGGAACCGGCGGGCTTGCCGGCGGCTCCTCCTGGAAATCTTATGCCGACCACCGCCTGGCCATGACCGGAGTGATCGCCAGCCTTCTTTGCCAGAGTCCTCTTTCTATCGACGATACCGCCTGCGTTGCCGTCTCTTACCCGTCATTCCAAGAGGATCTCTTGTCCCTGACAACCTCATGACGAGATCACCTTGTTTTTTTCACGGCGCGACGTTTCTTGCTGCCAGTCGAGGAACTACCTGTCTTGGTGTCAGCGGCGCTTTTGCCTTTCTTGCCGGTACTTTGACTTGAGGCTTTTTTCTTGAGCGCTCTTCTTGTGGTGGGAGAGCCTTGGGCAGTGCCAGCCAGGTTGCCGGCGCTCTTGCGTTTGGGCAGGGTCTTAAGCCCCCGTCCGAGCGCCTTGTAGCTCTTTGGCTGGCGCCCGAAGTCGCTGCTTTTCACTTCGATGATATCGAGCGGCTCCTTGCAATAGACAGAAAACTGGCAGGCAGCCTCAAGCGACAGGCGCACCGCCTCTAAGCCGTCAGTTATCGTGTCATAGATTCCATAAAGGCAGCCCAGCGCATAGTCGGAGCCTGCCCCTTTGGCTGCGTACTGCGGGTATTCATGGACGGAGAGATTGTTCGAAATGCCAAAAATATTCTCCGGAGTGACGATGAAAAAGACATTATAGATGCCGGCATAAGTGTCTTTGCCCGTGTCCACCAGCGTATAAGACTTTTTCAGCTCGGAATACAGCTCCAGGAAAAAGGAGAAAACTTCTGCCCGGCTCTTGAAGGCATTGTCCATCATCTTATGGTTGGTAGCATGCAGGTGCTCGATGACATTGTCCAGAAGCGTGTAGCCGCTCGTGGCCAGATAGGCATGCTTGAGCTTCATGATTTTCGAACCGTCCACAAGGTCGGTGAAATATTCATTGCCGAATGTCGTGATGCGATCAGCCCCGACAAAAACACGCCCGTTCTTCTTGACTGCTACCAGTATCGTCATTTAAGACACAGCCCCCTCTCTTTCTCCGTGAAACAAATGAATCATTGACTCGTCCAAAGATTTTGCCGAGCCTGCCTTTACTCTAGTTACTTGACTGATGATAAACGAGCAGACTGCGTTGATAGGCAACATCCTTCCGGGAAACAAACAAGTAGAATATCAAGTTATTGGGGAGCCAGACATATGCCATCGAACCAACAATTGCTTGTTTTCTTTGCGGCGGCGGCTCTCACGCTGGCGGCCCCTGGCAAGGCTCAGCCAGGTTATGGACTGAACGATGGCAATGCCCAGTCTCCTTTTCCCGGGCAGATGCAAGGTGTAAGCGGGCAACCCGGGCAGAACAACGGCTCTTACGGGCAGGTGCCCGGACAATATCCGCAAACAAACAATTTCTCGCAGAAAGCATATCCGGCTCACTTCACAGCTCCGCCTGGCTGGGGTGGAGCCGTGGGTGGCGCGCCGGGCACAGGCAATTACGGCGGCCAGCCGTCTGTGACCGGGCAGGGTGTATATAACGGACAACCTGCCCGTCCGGCGCAACTGCCCTCCATCAGTCTTGCTGACTGGTTTGCGCATTACGACTTGATCCGGCACCAGGCACAGATGAATCCGCTGGAGCGGCAGAGAGCTGATTCGCTTATGTCCAGGGGGCTTTCCATCTTGATTCCTGGAGACGAGAAGCTGGCGACCAAAGCGCTTTTGAGCAGTCTGTCCGAGCGGTATCAGCGCGCCTCCCAGCAGCTGAAATCCTTGCCGATGATCCCGCCGACGCAGCAATTGCACCGCGGTTACTACCAGTACTTCAGCACAGCTGGTCAGCTGTTTGCTGACTATGTGCGCGTCCAGGATAATCTGTTCCTCACCGATGCCACGACCGGGCAGCCTCTGGCAGCTGGGCTCTTGCAACGCAAACAAATACTGGAGTCCCTCGAACACGCAGTCAAAGATCTCGACCAGCAAACCCGGCAACAATATGGAATTGCCCCTTATCCTTACTGAGCTGGACTTGGCTCGTTCAGTTTTGAGAGGACCTGTTTCCAGCCTTAAAGTCCATGTCCTTCGGCCTGACCTGCCGGCTCTAAGGAGCGCCTGTGAGTGAAGATGATCCTTTGATTGGCGCGCTGCTGGACGGCCGTTACGAGATTATCGCTTCCTGCGGGCGGGGCGGTATGAGCAGCGTATATAAGGGCAGGCATTTGTTGCTTGATCGTCTGGTCGCCATCAAAATCCTTCACGGGCGACTGATGACCGACGTTGGCAGTCTGAAGAGATTTCAGCGCGAAGCTGCCATTATCAGCTCTCTCAGCCATCCCAACATAGTGACAATCTACGCGCTGGGAGTAAGCGAAGGCGGGCTCCCCTTTATGGTCATGGATTATCTGGAAGGTGAAACTCTTTCTGAGACCATCAAACTTGCCGGTTGTCTGAGCGAGGAAAGAGCTTTGCCTCTTTTCTCTCAGATTGCCGGGGCGCTCTCTTATGCTTTTGACGCTGGTGTCATACACCGGGACTTGAAGCCAAGCAACGTTATCCTTAAGCGGCAGGAAAACGGTGAGCAGAGTCCTAAGATACTCGATTTCGGCATAGCCAAGTTCTTGCCCGAGTCAGGCAAAGAAGAGCAGGCGCTGACTCAAACATCGGCCGGGCTTGGCAGCCCGCCATACATGAGTCCCGAGCAATGCCTGGGCAAGGAGGTAGACTCTCGCTCGGACATTTATTCTATGGGCTGCCTGATGTATGAGACTCTGACCGGCATGCCGCCTTTCGCCGGACTTAACAGTCTGGATCTCATGGCCAACCATGTCAGCGCGCCTGTCAAGCCCTTCAGCAAGGCTCGCCCCGGCTTGAAAGTCTCCAGCTGTCTGGAAGCTGTTGTGCGCAAGTGCCTGCAAAAGAATCCTGCCGACCGTTATCAGTCCTGGGAGGCTCTCAGTTCCGATCTGTCCAGCGGTACTGTCGCCAAGACAAGAAAGAGCGCAGGCAAATCCGGCATGGAGCCGCCGTCCTGGCTCAAAAGGGACAGAGCCCAAGGACAGCCTTACTTTCTTCTTGCTGCTGTCTGCCTCTCGATGATCCTGTCCATATCTTTGTTGTCGCTTGCCCTTTCTCACGACTCAGGAACCAAACAGCTTTGTCTGCTTTGTCTGACTTTGCACGATTTCATCTTTCCGGGTGACGATCCTGGTTTGCAGGAGGGCCTTTTGGCAGCCGCAAGCACCTGCCGGCACAAAGACAGGTCCGCCTCGGCAGCCTATCTTTTGCAGCGAGCAGTGAAAATTGTCAGCAAAAAAGCTACAACCAGCCAGCGGATGTCTCAGTCGCTGGTAAATCTCTTTGAAGTGTGTCCGGTCACGGAGCCAGCTGATGTGCGAGAGGCAAGCAGGCGGAAAGCAAGAATTTTTCAGCAAGTCGCCCTGTCTGATCAAAAAAGGCTGGCGCAGTGCCTGTCGGACCTGTCCGATGTCAGCCAGGGCATGAGCCAGTCCGATCTCGAGGATATGCGCTGGAAGGAGGCACAAATCTATCTGCAGATTGCCCAGTCTTACCAGCAACTGGACAATTTCAAAGAAGCAGAATTCTGGCTGAAGAAGACGGTGGAAATGGACTTGCGGGCCCGCGGTCCGGAGACCACGGAATCGGCGGAAGCCATGGTGTTTCTAGGCCAAAATTATTATTATCGAAAAAACTATCAAGAAAGCGAAAGACTCTCGGATTACGCCTGTGAGATCTTCAAAAGGCTGGCTAATCCCGAAAGTGCCTCGGCGGCTTTGGCTGTGGCTTGCTGCCTCCGAGAAGAGAAAAAATTCA
>JAHFBI010000166.1:1881-10471 GCA_023250095.1 Candidatus Melainabacteria bacterium | reverse complement strand
CTGTCGCCTCGCTCATCACTCCCGTACCAGGCGGGATCGGTCCGATGACCATTGCCATGCTCCTGTCCAATACATTGCAGGCTTACAAGAGCAAACTTTCCCCGATCCCGGAGTGACCACGTTAAAATGAATCCGTACTAAAGGAAGCAAGAGAAGCGTTTTCGAACATCCGGAGAGTTAGCATGACAAGTGAAGCAAAAAAAGGCGGACTTCCCACCTGGGCGAAGATCCTGATTGGACTCGTTGTGGTTGGGACTATCGGAGTCGTAGCCTTCCTTGTCGGGATAGTGCTCTTCTTCGGCAATATGTCCAAGCAGGCAACGGACCCCGCTTACATATCCCGGGTGGTCAAGTCCGTTGCCGTCGTGCAAGATCCGCTTCCCCAGGGTTTCCAGTATCAAATGGCCATCGAGATCATGGGCGCAAATATGTTCATCGTCAATCACAAGCCTGACAACCTGCAGCTGATCATGGGCATGATGCCGCCATCCGATAAGAAAGAAGACTCAGCTGAATCCATGACACAGGAGCTGTCGCGCAAGGGCATCCCCAATGTCGGAACGAGTTTCGAGGTGACTGGCAAAGGCGTGGAAACTGTCGCCGGCGAGCAGATGCCGTATGTGCTTGGCACTACGCAAGACAAGACCGGACAGAAGATAGAGGGTTTGATTGGAGCCATCCTGACGAAAGATCACAAGAAAGCCATTCTTTTTTATGGAATCAGCCAGAAATCCCCATACAACATGGATGCGACAAAAGAATTTCTTGGCGTCATCAAGAGTTTCTGACACCTCGCCTGCTGATTCCATGCCCCGAACAACTCCTGAGCCTGAGCCGCTAAGCCACGTGGCAAGACCGGTGACCATCATCAAGGCGCCGCGCCTGTCTGCGCGCCTTGGGCTGGATATTATTATCGCCAGCGAGACCTTTCAGCTTACCGGCAGCTTCAAATTTCGTGCGGCTTACAATCTAGCGGCAAAAGTCAAAGAAAAGATGCTGATTACAGCGTCCTCCGGCAATTTCGGGCAAGCTCTCTCTTATGCTTGCGCCTTGCTCGGCAAGGAATGTCTGGTAGTAATGCCGGACAACTCAGCATCCGTAAAAATCGAAGCCGTGCGGGAATTCGGAGGCACTGTTTTTCTGGTCGACACCAGGCTCAAGAGCCGCGCTCAGGCAACCGCCGAACTTTCAGAACAACATCCTCAGGCTTATGTAGCCAGCGCTTACGATGATCCCCTGGTGATTGAGGGCAACGCCAGCCTCGGGCGAGAACTTGCGGCAATGACGCCAGCTCCTGAAGTGATCGTCTCGCCAATTGGCGGCGGCGGACTGTCCTCCGGCATTATTTCAGGGCTCACTTCTGCCGGGTGCTTGAACCGCCCTCACGTGACAGGGGCCGAGCCGGCGATAGCAAACGACGCCGCCCGCTCGCTCAAGGCCCAAGTGATCGTCGAAAACGAAAGCGAACCTCAGACAATTGCTGACGGGGCCAGAACATTGAGCCTCGGCAAGAACAACTGGCAGATCCTCAAAGAAGGTCTTGCAGGCATAGTTGAAGTGCCCGAGCACCACATTGAAGGGGCTGTGCGACTCCTGTTTAACCTTGCCAATCTCAAGGCCGAGCCTACCGGAGCGCTCAGCCTCGGTGCCGTGCTGACCAGCCCGGGGCTCTTTGCCGGTCGCCGCATCTGCTGTGTCGTAAGCGGCGGAAATGTGGACCTCAAGCTCCTGAAAAGAATTCTCTTGCCAGATGGCTGAAGTTCAGCTGCGCTGACAGCCGGGGCTGGGTCAGGAGCAAGGAGGGGGCTGGGCCTGAAAACCCCCGGTCAATTTTCTTAAGTAGAAGCGCTCCGCTTGTTACAACATGAGAGCCGGAACTGGCTTATCATGTCTAGATAATCAAATAAATCGAGGGCTCGAAGTAAAGGAGCCTGCAAAAATGTTTCAGCCGGGGGGATAAGAAACATGACTGAAGCGTCGCATTCAAATGCCAGCAATGCCTGGCTCTGGTTCTTTTTTGTCTGCTTTGTGATCATTCTAGTGGGCATAGGGCTAGTAGCCATTTTCACTTATCATGTCAACGCGCCCGAGCCAGCTCCAGGCGGTGGACACGGCATGATCTTGCCTGAGGACAAAGAATACATCCCTCACTCTGACCCTTTTCCAACAACCTAACGGACTGACAGCCGCGCGACTGGTTTTGCCGGGGACGCTTGGCAATTCGCCACATTCGGGTAGTAAGAAAAAAGACAGCCCTGACAGCGCATACGCTTGGGCATACCTGCCATCAGGAAGCACCGGCAGCCCTCAGCCATTTGGCACCGGATTGCCTGAAAAGTGGACAGCCAGGCGATAGGAAAAAATCCCGGCTGCCTCATTTCACACCACAGAATAAATGACAAGAAGGAGCAAGCCCTGAGCGCCCCTCCTTGTCATTGGAAACGGTAAGCCCGGAAGCTTATTCTTCTTCGTCGTACCCTTCTTCGTATTCTTCTTCGCAACAGGGCTCGAATTCGCCGGAGCAAATCGCCAGGAAGAAATCTTTGGCAATTTCAGCGGCTTTATCCGGGGACACTCCTTCTTGCTTCAGAGTCTTGATCCAGACGACCATCTCTTCCAGAAGGGTCCTATCCAGAGCAGATTCCGTTTCAACCATCGTAGTAGACATGCGCCTCTCCCTCTTTGTGACATTGTCAACTTTGGCTGAATACTAGCGCCAGTCTTGTCAGGCGCACTAGAGCGGTCCTCTAATGTAAGCCCCTCAGTCCAGGCAGAAGCTCGCAGGCAGCGGCTTGTCGCCGCCTTTAACATATCAACAAGCCTCTGCCACAGCAATGGTTATGGCACCGTCTCTCCGTTGCTTTTGAAAAACGGAGCATCAACGATTGCCGCCGGAATACTGTCCATGGCGTGATGTGACATAGTTAAGCACGGCAGCTGTTTTCACAAGCTTGTCCCTGAGCGCGAGATCCTGGGGATCTCCTGAATGAATCACCTGATAAATCACAGGCTCTCTCTCCATCGCCTGTACCATGGAAAATTCGCTCATGGCCAGCCCCTTTCCTTCACCGAGCTTGACGACGCGCGCTCTTCTGCGCCCGATGGCGTCATCGACGAGAATTTCCCGGACCTGGGGTTCATGATCAGCAACGTAGGCTTCCTCGCCAGACCCAAGACCAACGAAATGTTTGCCGCAGATCAGCCTGGCAGACTCAAGGAAGACAAAAATACGCTCTGCGCCCGTGCTTACGCGCACAAAGACCAGCCCCCTGCACCTGACTTCCAGAAGAGACAGGGGCGTTTTGATCACAGCCGGTTTTACAGCTTCCAGAAGCATGCTTCCTTCACTCAACTCGACGACTGTGCCGGCGCGCTTATACTGCGCGCCCTGGCAAACAGCTATCTTCAGCTCACTGCTCCTTTCTTTCCAGGCGCTGCCGTCGATGGCTTGGCTGTTGTCCGAATAAGCAGTCCCAGCACCTGGGAGAAGAAAGAGCCAGCTGGAGCATATGGCAATGAGTGGCAGACATTTCACGTTCATGGATCCAAAGAATAGCAAAAGTGGATTATTCTTTCCCTTTGCTCAGGTCTGTTCATCTCAGTCAAGCCATAATAAGGCTCGCTCACCAGAAGAGCCCCTTTGCCAGGCACACGGGAGTCCCGATTGATGGCCAAAGCAGAAATTCTTTCCGTCGGCACAGAGCTTTTGCTCGGGCAGATTCTAAACACCAACAGCCAGTTCCTTTCAAGCGGACTGGCTGAAATAGGCATCGATTGCTACTTTCACACCACAGTCGGCGACAACAAAAAAAACATTTCAGCCTGTTTGCAAGCTGCCTTGAACCGCTCGGACGTGGTTATAATCACCGGAGGGCTCGGTCCGACTGCAGACGATCTCACCTGCGAGACAATCGCCGAGTTCTTCTCAACTCCACTTATTTTAGACAGCGCCACCCTGGAGAAAATTGCTGCTTTCTTCGAGCAACGCGGCATCCCGATGGCTCAGTCCAATTGCAAACAAGCACTGCGCCCGCAAGGCGCGGATATCCTGCCCAATCCACGCGGCACGGCCCCGGGCATCATCTGGCGGCTGACAGGCAGTCTTCTTTCTGCCGCCGGCGTTTGCCACCCGGAAAGGGACCGCTATCTGCTCACTTTCCCGGGAGTGCCCGCGGAGATGAAGTCGATGTGGCGCGAGACTGCAGCCCCTTTTCTTGCCCGTACATTCGGACCAGGAGTGGTCTGGTCGCTCGATCTCAAACACTACGGCATTGGCGAGTCGACCCTGGCGGAAAAGTATGCTCATCTGCTCGACCTGTCCAACCCCACTGTGGCACCGCTGGCGGGCACTGGCGAATGCCGGCTGCGCGTCACGGCCAAAGCCGCTACCGAAGAACAAGCCATGGCTCTGGCGGCGCCGGTCATCGCCGAAATAAGGGAGGAAAGCAAGGAGCTGCTCTATGGAGAGGGGGACGACACGCTTGAATCTGCGATAGGCAGATTGCTTGTAGAGCAGCACTTTACTGTCGCCCTGGCCGAATCTTGCACTGGCGGTCTGGTCAGCAAACGCCTTACCGATATTCCGGGTAGCTCCCGTTATGTCAAACTCAATATAGTCACATACTCTAACGAAGCAAAAGCACAGCTCCTGAACATTGATGAGAAGCTACTTTCCACGGACGGAGCAGTAAGCGCCGCTTGTGCCGAAGCCATGGCTGAAGGCATGCACCACATCTCCGGGTGCGACATCGCTCTGTCCATCACCGGCATAGCCGGACCCGATGGCGGCAGCAAGGACAAGCCGGTAGGACTTGTCTACTTCGCACTGTCCGACAGAGAGTCCACCAGGTCAGTAAAGAAGGTGTATCCAGCCACACTCACTCGAGCCGATATCCGCTTCCGCGCGGCAAGCGACGCCCTGAACCTTCTACGCCTGCATCTGCTCGGCATAGCTCCATCGCAAGCCTGATAGCCTGCCCTCTCTCGGCGCGGCCCCTGGCAAAGCAAAAAGAACTCATCGCGGCGGCAGCTGTGAACAACTGCCGTGCTGTTTGCGTTCCTTCCTCAGTCGCCTGATGTCCTTCAAGCGCAATCCACCATAAAGCGACTTCCATTCGAAAAAGAGATCGTCAGGGATGCGGTACTTCAGGCAAAGATCGGCAGCACCGGCTCCGGCCTCAGACGCCTGCAAGATAGCTACTATCTGCTCGTCGGAGAACTTGTTGTCTATGTCAGCGTCGAAGCTAAGATTGCTCTCTGTCCGCCCCGCCAGCTCTATTCTTATATCCAGGGGCTCTCCGACGCCTGTATCGAGGGCAACAGTGACACCATCATCACCGATAGTCACTAGATCCTGGTCAGCCGGTTGTCCATCCTCGTCGTTACCAGTGCCCTGGTATTCAAAAAGTATCTGTCTGGCAAGCAACATCAAGTCATTAGCCTCGGGGCCGCGCTCCTGGGCTTTGATAACCTGGGACAGGCTCCGGATCGCCATCACTAGCATGACTTCATGGTCCGGTCCCAGAGCCTGGTAAACTTTCACAGCCTGCCTGTAAGCAACTTCCGCAGGACCATACTTTCCGAGCCCGAAAAGCGCATCGGCCAGTAGCAAGAAAGAAGCTGCCACATTAACATGGTCTCTCCCCAGCGCTTTTTCGGCCACTGCCACAGCGTGCCTGAACAGGGTTTCCGCCCTCTCCCCGTCGCCAGCTTGCTGCGCTCTTTCCGCCGCAAGAATCAAAGGTTTCCAGTGCACCGGGCGACTAGAGTAATCCATACTGCTGACCTCCGGACGGAACGACTACCCCCGCGAAACTGACGTAAGCAAGGCAGCCATCTTTAAGTCAGGAAAACGGGCCGGCAAACGCCGGGATCCACATGTTTTCCAAAGTTACCGGAAAAGGATACCCCTGGAAAGAAAGCCAGGTCTTCCTCAGCTTGACGCCCAGCAATTGCAGCAGAAGCGGTCAGACAGACAAATTACCCGGTTCGAGAAGCGTCAATCCCATTCTATAACTACATTACCGCAAATGGATAATTCTCCTTCAATCCCGCCTTCAACATAGGATTAACCAGATGCCACCCTCTCCCAAATTACTGAACTAACGGCTGAGTCTGGTTGAATTAGGGGAGGCTCTCCAGAACTGCACAAGATCGGCGAGTGTCGACAAATTTACGGGGCTGACAGCAGTCTTTCAACTTTCAGATGGACAGGTGGAATTTCTATTGATCTTTGCAACCTTCACTCTTGTAGAAAACCTGTAGACAACATATCTGCTCCTGTCAGGCCGACCATCCAGATACGCCGCATATACAGCTTTACACCAGCCAATATCAATCAGCATAAATGTAGAAAACTTTGCTGTAGCTTGGCAACCCACCGGAAATCCAGATCACAAGACAAGCATGGCATCACCATAGCTAAAAAATCGATAGCGCTCCTCAACGGCTGTCCTGTAAGCCGACATGGTAAGCCTGTGTCCGGCAAAACTGGAGACCAGCACCAGCAGACTGGAGCGACTCAAATGGAAGTTGGTCAGCAAGCCACCGACAATCTGGAATTTGTAGCCTGGCTTGATGAACAAGGAGCTGGTCGAGTGTTGTGTCGCTTTCAACCTGCCCTGTGACGCGGCCGTCTCGAGAGCGCGGCACGATGTGGTACCTACGGCAATAATACGCCGACCATCGGCAAGCGCTTTGTTTACTGCTAGCTCCGTCTCAGGCAGAATCGAGAACTCCTCAGCTTCGATCGAGTGCTCTTCCAGGGAAGTGGAAATGGGTTTGAACGTCCCTGGTCCAACATGCAATGTCAACTTCAAGATTTCTATCCCTCTTGCGCTGAGAGCGCCAAAAACATCTTCAGAAAAATGCAGTCCTGCTGTAGGAGCCGCCACCGCCCCTGGTACACGAGCAAAAACAGTTTGATAGCGCTCGAGATCCCTCCGGCGCGATGCCGCTTCGTCGAACTCCTTGCGACAGCGCTGAATATAGGGCGGCAGGGGAGCGTAGCCTCTGGCGGAGAGTATCCGATAAACGTTCTCCTGCCCACCGAAATCCACAATCGCCCTCCGCTGCCCATCAGGAGAAACCGTAAAATCAGCTATGGAGATGGCTCCACAGGAGATGCCATCGGCTTCCACCTCTAGAATCTCGCCCTTCTTGAGCTTCTTAAGGGGCGTGGCCATGGCTTCCCATAAGCCGGGGCGATCGGCAAGAGGGCGAAGAAGAAGAATATCCACTAGCCCACCCGAGCTGCGCCTGGCAACGAGCCGTGCCGGAATCACCCTGGTATCATTTAAAACCAATACGTCTCCGGCGGTTAGAATCTGTGCTATATCCCGGAATGGATAATGCTTTACAGCCTGGCTGGGACGATCTAGCAACATCAGCCGCGATTCGTGCCGGATTGCCGCAGGCTGCTGAGCAATCAAATCAGGCGGCAAGTCATACTCGAAATCCTCGAGACGCAACTCTTCAGTTAGATGGCGGTCCTGTCCTGGCGACATGAATCACAAGAAAATTATTCTGGAAACAGCTGAATCCCTCGGCTTTCAGAAAGCTGTAATTGCTGGTCTGGAGCCGCTGGAGTCCGGGCGCGAGTTTTTTGAGAACTGGCTTGCCAGAGACTTTGCTGCGGGAATGGAGTACCTCAAGCGAAACCCTCATTTTAGAACATCGCCGCATCTACTGTACCCCGGAGCAATAAGTGCAATTGTGGTTTCGGTAAGTTATTTTACGCAGGCCCCACCGTCTCCCGGAGAACACTTCGGCAGAGTAGCGCGTTACGCAATAGGACATGACTATCACTCAGTCATTCGCCGCCGCCTGCGCGAGCTTGAAGCAGCCATCGAGATACATATCGGCAGAGCCATCATCGGCAAAGCCTTTACCGATGATGTCACCCTCTTCGAGCCAGCCTTCGCTGCGCGGTGGGGTGTTGGATTCACAGGTAAAAACAGCCTGATCATCGGTCCGAGACTCATGGGTACTTATCACTTTTTAGGCGAGCTGATGACCGATCTGCCGCTTGAACCAGACGAGCCATACGCAGGCACCTGCGGTCGCTGCTTCCGCTGCGCCATGAATTGCCCCACGGGGGCTATCGTTGAGCCATACACAGTAGACGCACGACGCTGTATCTCCTATCTGACTATTGAAAACAAAGGAGGCATTCCCGTTGAACTGCGGACACAGCTTGGCTCCTGGGTATTTGGCTGTGACGCCTGCCAGGAAGTCTGCCCCTACAATCAGGACCCGCCCGAGTCTGCCTGGCAGGAGTTTAAGGTCCCAGAAGGTGCTGGTCATCATCTTAATCTCTTTGACTTACTGAACATCTCAACAGAAGAAGAATTCCGAGCTCGCTTCGCGCACTCACCGCTGCGGCGCCCGAAGAGGCGGGGGCTTATCCGCAACGCTCTTGTCGTTCTCGGCAATCAACGTCCTGAAGGCGGTATCAAAGCCCTAAGCCAGTTCGCCGCTGGCGAAGCTGATCCGCTCCTGCGCGAACATGCCGCCTGGGCCATTTCCCAGTACAAAGAGCAAGCAGCAAAGACCGCTCTTTCATGTCTCATCGGCAACGAGACCGACGACG
>JAHFBI010000166.1:0-1871 GCA_023250095.1 Candidatus Melainabacteria bacterium | reverse complement strand
CGCTGCGCGCAACAATATCTTCTTATCTTCAAGAACTCTGATGGATTTTGCCTTGTCTCAACGGCTAGCATGACTGGAAAGTTTCACGCTCCGAAGCCGGAAATTTTGGAATTTTCGCGGCGCGGGGGTGAACTTTTCGAGCATTTTGACGTTGTCTGAATTATGCGGAAAAATCTGACCACCCTGAAAAGTGGCGAGGAGGGACTATGTGCACCGTTTTTGTTCGCCGACACGTTGCCGCTCTCGAAAAAGGGCAGATGTTCACGACCAGAGACTGTCTGAAATATGGCTCGCGAGCAGCGGTCGACAAGGCACTTAGCCGCATGGTTCGCACCGAAATTATCACCCGTCTGGCCAGGGGCGTATTTATGAAAGCTGACTGGCGCTCACCGCGCCCCTCTGCTCTGGCGGTCGCCACAATAAAGGCTCAATCCTTCGGCCGACAGATTGCCAGCCACGGGGTTGATCTTGGACACAAGATGGCACTGCAGGCAAAGGGCAATCAGGAGCCGACCTATATCATTACCGGCAGCTCAAGCTCTTTTCATTATGGCGGTACAGTCATTAATTTCAAAGGCGCCTGCATGAGAAAACACAGATCAGGCGAGAGCCTGGCCGGACAAGTCATTCGAGCACTCTGGCAGCTAGGCGAGCAAGCCTGTACAGACAAGTCCAAACGCAAGGCAGCCAGCACGTGCGGGCGCACGGATCGGCAAGAACTGCGCGACTCGGCAGCCTGGATGCCAGCCTGGCTGAGCGACTATTTTGTTCTGCGCCAGTCAGCCAAGCGACGAGAGATCCGTCTGGCGTGTGGCCACGACAGTCCATGCTGGCTCTCCCCTGAAACTTACATCCCGGCTGTGAGCCCGCCGTCAACAGGCAACACGGCACCAGTAACATAGGCAGCTTCCGGCGAGCAGAGAAACATAACCACGGACGCTACCTCTTCCGGCAAGCCGACGCGCCCCATAGGAATGTTGTTCATGACGAATTCCTGCAGCATCTCCTCGCCCGAGCGACCTTTGCGCGCGCCGACTTCGGCGTTAAAGCGCTCGCAGAGTGGAGTGCGAATACAGCCAGGGCATATGCAGTTACAACGCACGCCATGTTTTGCATAATCGAGAGCGATGGAGCGCGTCAGATGAATGATTCCCGCTTTTGATGAGCTATAGGCCGCGTTGAGCTTTATTCCTCGCAGCCCTGCATCAGAAGCGTTATTTATAATGACACCGCCGCCGGTGCGCAACATTTCTTTCAAAGCAGCACGGCTTACGAGGTAAGTACCCTTGAGATTGATGTCCATCACTCGATCCCAGTCGGCTTCTTCTGTCTCGAGTAACGGTGCAATCCACTCGATGCCAGCATTATTAAAAAGAAAGTCCAGTCGCCCATACTTCTCGACAGTCAGGGCAACAGCTTTTTCCACCACAGATGGCTCACCGATGCTGCCTTCGACAGCCAGGCAACTACCACCATTTGCTTCTATGGCTGCAGAGGTCTGCCTGGCACCTGCGCCGTCTATATCCAGGACCGTCACGCACGCCCCTTCGGCAGCAAATGCTAGAGCCGTAGAGCGTCCTATCCCGGATGCGCCCCCGGTAACCAAAGTGACCCTAGAAGGGAATCTCACGGCTCCTTACTTTTGTTCTTCAGTTCAATTATCGATTCCAGGCTGACTTTGTCATTGAGATGCTGCATTTTGAGTGCCTCAAGTATCTCGTCAAAGGTCAAGAGCCCCTTCGAAACGATCAATTGACCAATATGTCTGCCGGAAGCTTTCTGCTCTTCCAGAAGAGATTCGAGCTGCTCAATGGTAAGCCGGCTGTGCGTAACCAGCACTTCACCCAGCTTTTCGTGGCGGGTGAGAAACT
>JAHFBI010000453.1 GCA_023250095.1 Candidatus Melainabacteria bacterium | reverse complement strand
TTGGCCTACCTGGTTGAGCGAGAAGGAAATCTAAATAGGAGTTGGAGATGAAGAAGAGTCTGGCTTTAATGTTGCTTTCAGTACTGGCTATTTCAGCTAGCACCGGTGCTGCAATGGCAGACGACAATAAAGTGGTAGCCGGAGCAAAAAAAATCGGCTCAGCAATTGTCTGGCCTTTCAAGAAACTTGGACAGGGGCTCAAAGCCGCCGGCAAGAAGGTCACAGGCAAGTAGCTGCGACAGGCAGCCAATTGCCTCTTTCCTGATGGAAATTGTGGCAATGATCACTATCATGAGTCCTCCTGCGACCGGGAGGACTCATTGAATTTTCAACAGGCAATCAACTGACATTGAGGCACAAGTGAGCCTCTCTCACTACTGCCTCAATGTCAGGCGGGGCGGCAACCTCATCCGCCCTCAAGAAATGCCCCAGGAATTCGATATTGCCAGCAGGTCCTGTGAGCGGGGACCAGGTGAGTCCGTGTGCTTTGAAGCCCAGGCTCAAGACTTGCTCTAAGACACGGGCAAGAACTGCCACGTGGACAGCCGGGTCCCTCACCACGCCGCCTTTGCCCACGAAAGACCGCCCGGCTTCGAATTGCGGCTTGATTAAAGAGATGATTTCGACCCTTTGCCCGCACAGAACAGGAATACAGGATGAAAGCACTTTAGCAAGCGATATGAAAGAGACATCGGCCACGGCCAGCTCGGCCCACCTGTCGCTTTGCCCGTAGAGCAGCTCGGGCGAGAGAAAGCGAGCGTTCGTCCTTTCTTTGACAATCACGCGGCAATCCTGGCGCAAGGCAAAGTCCAGTTGCCCGTAACCGACATCTACAGCATAAACAAGGGATGCACCGTGTTTGAGGAGGCAGTCGGTAAATCCGCCAGTCGACGCTCCGATGTCCAGACAGATCCGCCCTTCACAATTGACTCCGAACTCAGTCAGCGCCTTCTCTAGTTTCAGCCCGCCGCGGCTGACATATTTCGCTTGCCCCCAGCCAGGCAGCAGTTCGACTTTTGCTTCCGGCTTGATCGCAGTACCTGGTTTGGTACACTTGCACCCATCCACAAGTATGCCACCATCCATGATGGCAGTCTGAGCCGCCTGCCTGGAGGGCAACAGCCCGAGTTCGACAACGATTAGATCAAGTCTCTTTTTCACGCTTTGATTAAGGTTCTTTGAAACAGATAAGATATCATGAAAGATTGTGTCGTAGAATTGAGTTGAACACAGCCGTGGAGCAGACCCGACTGGATGAGGAAACCGCCTTGAAAGCGGCTGCCCGAAAGGGTTGGGGGTTCGAGTCCCTCCTGCTCCGAGTTTTGCCGATGAATCAATTTGACAAGCCAGCCGTGCTCTTGTCAATGTCCGGCACTGAGATCGGAATTGCTGCAGCTGATGAGTCGGAGGCGCCAGCAGGCTGAGGCATGCAGATTGAAGTCGGACTCAAAGCAGGCGATCTTCTCAGCCTCTATCATGGGACAGTGACTCTTGCCAGTCCGACAGGACTGGCAGTACAAGATGCACATTCAGACAACTCAAACGAGCTTATTTGCCAACCGGGGCAACACCTGTCCTTGCGCGCCTCATCCTCGAACCTGGTTCTCAGCGGTGCTCACCTGCCCCACAATCTCAAGATTGGCGGGCACATTCTTATTTCGCCTGGAGTCAACAATGGTCTCATCGAACTGGCAGGGCAACCGGGCGCAGTCCCCCCGGCCAAGCCAGCTGCTGCCTATTGCGGGCGCATCAAAGCGCTGGCTCAGAATGACAAGCTTATGCTGGTTCTTCTTTGTGATCTGGAAACTTATGTGCAAGGAGTCCTCAACTCGGAGGTCCCAGCCGGCTTTCAACTGGAAGCCATGAAAGCACAGGCTATTCTAGCCAGGACTTACGCCCTCAATCCACGCGTGAGCCATGCCCCCGACGGTTTTATGGTCTGTGATTCTTACCTCTGTTGCCAGGCTTTCAACGGAGCTGCCGCCAGGCTCACGCCGCTGCAGAGGCAGGCAATTACAACAACTTCCAACCAGATTCTCGTATTTGACGGCAAGCCGGCACTGGCTTTGTTCAGCGCTTGCGCGGGCGGGCATACGGAAAGTTATGAGAACTGCTTCTCTGACCCGGTGACACAGGCCTTTCCACCGCCTGCCATCCCTTATTTGAAAGGCGTACCCGAAGGAGCTCTGCCGGCTGGCTATCCAGGCGAAAAGGCCATGCGAGAGCTTTTCGCGCTTGCCGCACCAGCTACGTGCGATGCCTGGTCGCAAGCCTTCCGCTGGAAGATGTCCTTCAGCAGCGATGCCCTGGAAGGACACATGCACCACGTTATAGAAGAGCTGAGAAAAGACCCACAGTTCAGCCCCTTTATCCTGCCACCTCAAAGCTCCTTTTTCGGGCACATCGAGCGCGTCCAGATTATTGACAGAGGTGTCGCCGGCACAGCCAAAGAGATGATCATTCACACAAACAAAGGTCCGTGGACTGTGAAAAAGGAGCTAACGATCCGCAACGTTTTTGGCAATACCGATTTGAAAGTGAAACGTCTCAAGAGCGCCCGCGTTTTCTTCGATCACACATTCGATCGACTGGGGCTGCTTTCCAAGCTTGAAATATCGGGATTTGGCTCCGGGCACGGAGTAGGACTGCAGCAAACGGGAGCTCAGGGACTGGCTCTCAAAGGACGATCCTGTGAGGAGATTCTTTGCCACTATTATCGCGGTGCCGCTATCGCCACCGCTCCTGAGAAGACTTGATCACAGCCCCCAGAAAAAGCGATCCAGCCCCAGCGATAAAGGGCAGAGCACCGAGACGATAAGCAGCTTCGCTGACCAGGGATCAGCCTCGAGAACCCCGAACAAACCGATTCCCCACAA
>JAHFBI010000165.1 GCA_023250095.1 Candidatus Melainabacteria bacterium | reverse complement strand
ACTTCTTGCTTGCCAAGGCTGGCAAGGAAGTCGCCGAGCTGAAGAGGATCATCAACCGCGAGCTACTCATGCCGCTCGGACGCCTGCTCAATCCGTACAACCGGAAGGTGGCCGGCGGTGACCTGGTGCGTGTCAGCCAGGACGGCAGCTCCGACCATCTGACTTTCGCAGTGGCCTCCGGCTGCGGCGGCAAGTCGGCAGCCGAAGACATGTTCCTCTTGGGTGGTGACACTCCCGAGTCAGCCAAGGGTCTGTCCTTCCAGCGTCGGGTCGCAAAGGCCAAGCACAGCAAGGACACGCCGAAGGAATTCAGCGTCGTCCTGAAGAGCGACAGCCAGAGCGAACTGCTCGAAGGAAGCCAGGCTCTCCTGCACGATCTCGATGAGATCTTCGGTGTGGAAGTCCCCTGGGTGGGTTACAGCCGTAAGGCGCCCTGGCTGTTCTCCTGCACCGTGGTCGCCACCGAGGAAATGATGAAGCTGATCCACAGCCAGAACCCCGAGTTGGCCGTCAACGCGACCGGCAGAGAGCTGGCAGTGCGCAAGTAACACGGAAGTTGAACCAACGGTCCGCAAGGGCCTCAGTCTGACTCCCGAAGAAAGCGCATGATGGTCCGGTAATGTCAAAGGGTCCAGCAGACAGGCTCCCAAGCCTTCTGCTGGACCCCTGGGGGAATTCGAGTCAGAAGACTGCTGCTGCCGCCCTGCACCATGCAGGACAGAGGACAACGAGCCCAGCGCCGTTGTACCTGCGACTGAATGGGGTCGCCGGCAGCAGCACCTTCTTTCCGGATTTTCCTCTTTGTCATTTTTCTATTATTTCCTATAGTTGTTCTCACTTTACACCCCACACAGGCAGCATCTGTCATCCAGCTTCTTGACAAATCTTTAATAGACGGCATAATGCCTTCTATCACTGCCTCGTGGGCTATTCAGTGTCGGACACTTACCAGAAGAGAGACTCTGATACTTCTCCTTTGCGCCAGCCGCCCGAAAAGGGCGCTGCCGCTGAGTATCGTCAGCTTGTGGAAAGTTTGAGTCCTTCCGACTGGCGTCAAGCCAGCCGCCAGGAAAATGCTGAACGGCAGCCGCAGGGCAAGCAACTGGAGTCAACCGGCGTGTTGCCCGACACTTCCCTTGCCGATGGCAAAGCCGATCTCAGCAAGGTCCTCTTGAGCGACAAATCAACGGCCCAGGAAAAGCTGAAAGCCGTGGAGACACTGGCTGCCAGCGGCATCGATCATCTGCAAATCAAAGACAAGGACGGCTCCGTTCGCGACCTCAGGCTGGAGCTGGAGAAAGCCGGCGCAAGAACCCTGGTCCACCTCTATGCCGCCGATAAAGGCGGGCGCGAGCATGTTCTCTTGCGAGGCATCAGCAACGGTGACGGCACATACACCCACGAGACCAACAAAAACGGACACAATGTGAGTTTTTACGGCTCGTGGTGGGAGACAAACATGCGCGCGTCATCGGCGCTGGCAGTACCTGCCCCTTCAGAAACGGACGAATATTACGACGCCCGCGGCGAAGACGTGGAACGGCGTCTGCGAGGGCTCTATCGCTACACGCACCGACCGGATGGACAGCAGGGCGACAATCCGGCTGGCTCTGCCGACCCAGCTCACGACAAGCCCAGGCAAAACTTCGATGATCTGCCAGTCCTGGACCAGTCACGGCTCAATGACCTCTTCGACCAGGTGTCCGAGCAGACCACAGGTAGAGCCAGACGTATCGAAGGGCTGCCAGGTGGTGCTGTCTACTTCCGGGCCGGGATGCAGATAGATGCGGACGGCAGCCCGCGCGCAAGACAAATAGACCCTACAGGACAAACTTCAACCAGCCTGAGACACGATGACGGGTCTTCGGTCAATGCCGAGCGCATCCCCTATTTCGTGCTGCCGGCCGGCAAGTATAAACATCTGGGCATCAAGCTAGGCGACATAGCAGCAGTAAGATACAACGGCAAAGTAGAGTTTGCTGTCTTCGCCGATGTCGGCCCGTCCTACAAACTGGGCGAAGGCTCAATGGCTCTGGCCAGGGAGCTGGGCATCAACAACCATCCAGTTCGCGGCGGCATCTCCAGCTCACAAGTGGAATATCTGGTCTTCCCGGGCTCCGGCGACCGCTCACCAGGCACGCACCCGACAAATCGCCTCAAAGGCGCCGACATGCTCTATCGGGCGGCTTATCACGCCAACCTGCGCAAACAAGGCTCCTGATTGCCATAACACCAAGCGTGTATTCCACGGGGCGCAGGCGCCGACCTTAGCAAACGCTCATTGAGAGCCACTTTTATGTAGAGCTATTAAGTTCTCTGACATCTGTGCTAGGCGAAGTTGGCAAGAGCCATCGGCACCTGAGAGAGAAATATATATATCTGGCCTGAAGCTGATCGCAACTGATTCTTGTAATAACAGGCAAGTTATCAGTAGTTTCAGAGATCGATATAACTTTTCTCTTTTAGATTCTGGACAAAGCTCAAACCAAAGCTCAAAAACAACGCCTGCCGCCGACAAGCCTGATACCTCTGCAATTCAAACGCAGAGGACAGTTGTATTGCCAGATTCAGGCGCCATATCCATTGTCCGGGAAGAAAAGTCAACCTGCCTTTTGACCGGTTAAGGGCTTGGGGCCTGCAACCGCATTCAGTGTCAGGAGCAAACTATGTTCAGCAAAGGTTTCAAAGCCATCCCGTTGACTGTTCGCCGGCTTCTGCCGACGATAGTGCTTCTAGTGCTGGCAGTCCTGGCCGGCGCCACGGATACTTTCAGCACTACGGTCCATGAGCTTTTCAGCAAATCCCTCAGGGAGCGCGCTGCAGAGTTCATGCCTAGTGTCATCAACATACTCATCGTGGCAATTCTGGCCAACATCGCCTGGTTGCTCTACCACCCGCTGTGCAATGCTCTTGCCAGAGTTCTCAATGACAGCGGAGCCAGTGACAGAGGCAAACAGTTCGCCCTCAAGGTGATCAAGCTCGCTTACTGGGCAGTGATTGGATTTGTCATCCTGTCCGGTTTTGCCTCCGAGCTGATGGGCAAGTTCCTGCTCGGTTTCAGCGTCTTAGGCGCAGCCCTGACGCTGGCAATGCAAGGCGCCGCCAACGACTTCATTTCGGGAGTGCAGATGCAATTCACGAAAAGAGTCCGCAGCGGCGACAACGTACAGATTCTTGGACTCGACGTCGCCGGAAAGGTCGTCGACGTAGGGTACACATCCACGCTTATCGAGGCAGCTGACGGCATCATCAGCGTCCCCAACCGACTGGTCTGGGAACGCGCCATCAAGGTGAAGCCGCCTGCGCCTGCAAAGCATCTCATCATCGTCCCGCCGGGAATTGAACTTTCCGACGGCAGCGAAAAGAAAGGGGACAAATAACATGGCTTCCATGAAATTCCTCACCCCGCAGGCCAGTCCTGCAAACGTTGCTACCAGCCTGTTGATGGTTGGTGTTTTCGAGAACGAGTTCCACACCGGCGTCAGTCACGCCATCAATACCGCCTCGGCAGGCCAGCTCGCGGCACAGGCGTCCGTGGAGGGTTTCACCGGCAAGATCGGCGAGACCTCGATCCACTTCCCCAACAACCTGGTGGGTGCCAAACGCGTCCTTTCCTTCGGTCTAGGCGCAAAGTCCGCCTTCAATCTCTCCAGCCTGCGCGAAGCGCTCATTGCCGCGTTCCGCAAGGCCAAGAGCCTGAAAGTGACCGAAGTCACCGTCGCCCCGGTCGAGCTGGAAGGCTCGCAGATCAGCGCCGAGCTTTACGGAGCTACCGTCGCTGAGTACGCCGGCCTGATCGACTATGTGATCAACCACCACAAGACCGCCGCCGGCGGGCACCAGGGCGAAACGCACCTGGAGCTGGTCAAGATCATGCCGCCTCCGGGCAAGGGCACCGAAGTCCGGCGCGGGGCCATGATGGGGCGCATAATCGCCCAGTCAGTGAACAACGCTCGCGACCTGGTGAACACCCCCGCCAGCGACTGCACCCCCGGCCACCTGGCCGCGGCAGCCGTCAAGCTGGCCAGTCGCTCCCGGGGCGCCATCACAGTCAAGCTGGTGAAGAAAGCAGAGCTGAAGCGTCTGGGCCTCAATGCCTTCCTGGCAGTCGGGCAGGGTTCGGCGCACGATCCCGTGCTCATCGAGCTGTCCTACATGCCGACCAACGCCGCAGGCTCTGACGTGCTCGCTCTCGTGGGCAAGTCGGTGACTTTCGACTCTGGCGGTCTGGACCTCAAGGGGGCCGACGGCATGCGCCAGATGAAAGGCGACATGGCTGGCGGCGCTACCGTCCTTTCAGCCATCGGCGCCATTGCCGCTCTCAAGATCCCGGTGCGCGTGAAGGCCTACATGGCCGCCACCGAGAACATGCCTGACGGCAAGTCCTACAAGCCCGGCGACGTCCTGAAGACGCTGGCGGGTCTGACGGTGGAAGTGGACAACACTGACGCCGAAGGGCGGCTGACCCTGGCCGACGCCATCGCTTACGCCAGGCAGTTCGGTGGCGCCACCCACATCGTGGACGTTGCCACCTTGACCGGAGCCATCCGCACCGCCACGGCGCATGTCGGCGCTGGCGCTTTCGGCAACACGGCGGAGTTTACTTCCCGGGTCATTGCCGCCGCCGCCTTCTGCGACGAGCTGCTCTGGGAAATGCCCATGTGGCAGGCACTGTCCAAAGCCAACGAATCGCGGATTGCCGACCTGAAGAACTCCGGCGGCGCCGCTTTCGGAGCAGGCTCCTCCACGGCTGCCTGGTTCCTGCGGAAGTTCGCTGGTGAGACTCCTTGGGTCCACCTGGACATCGCCAGCGTTGCCTTCCGTGACGCTGAGTTCGGACCGGATCCCGCCGGAGCTACCGGCTGGGGCACGCGTACGCTAATTTCTCTGGCCTGGGAATTCAGCCGCAAGAGCTAAGCCAGGCACACCCACCTTACCGTTACCTTCCTGCCTGACTGTGCGCCCGGCACAAGCCAGCAAATGCTCGCTGCCGGCGCGCAGTCAGGGGGAGGACGGTCGGGCGAAAAGCCTGCTAAAGTAACCGCTATGAACAAACGGTTGAAAAAAGTCCAGAAAGCCCTTGCCAAGCAGAAACTCGACGGTATCCTCGTTCGAGTCTTCGAGGGCGACAACCAGAACGTGCTTTATCTCAGCGGCTTTGGCGGCACAACCGCCGTGCTTCTCATCACGGCAAGCAAAGCCTTCATCATCACCGACGCCCGTTATTATGCGCGCGCCATTCAAGAAGCGCCGGATTTCAAACTCGTCAAAGTCGAGCGTGGCAAGAAAGTAAGCGACTACATCAACGAAGCTCTGAAGCTTGCCAAACTGACTCGCGCTGCCCGGATAGGCTTTGAAGCCGACCATGTCTCGGTGGAAGGGCTCAGGCGCTGGAACAAAGAAATCGACTCCAAACTCACGCCCACTGTGCACTTCGTCGAACGTTTCCGCCAATATAAAGACGAGGCGGAAATCGCTCTTCTCTCCAGAGCCTGCCGCGCCACAAGCAAAGTCTTCAGCGAAGTTGTGCCGCTGATCAAGCCGGGCATGACGGAGCTGGAACTAGCTTTCGAGCTGGACATGCGCCTGCGCAAGCACGGCGCCATAACAAACAGCTTCACCTCCATTGTCGCTTCCGGCCCGAACTCGGCAGTACCGCACCATGCTACCGGTGAGCGCAAGCTGAAAGCAGGCGAGCCGGTAATCCTGGACTTCGGCGGGCTTTTCCCGGGCGGCTACTGCTCTGATATCACCAGAACAGTTTTCGTTCCAGGGAAAGAGCCTGACTCGAGAATAGAGGAGATATACGACATCGTTCTTGGCGCCAACAAAGCAGCGTTCAAAGCCCTCAGACCGGGCGTCACCTGGAAAGAGTTCGACAAAGTGGCGCGCGACTTCATCGTCAACAAGGGCTACGGGCAATATTTCACGCATGGACTCGGGCACAGCCTCGGGCTGGTGGCGCACGATCCATACGACTACGAACATGACCCTTTCCAGCCGGGCACAGTCATCACCGACGAACCGGGGATTTACATCGAGGGCTTAGGTGGCGTGCGCATCGAAGATGACCTCGTGGTCACCAAAGACGGTTCAGACCGCCTGACAAAAGCTCCCTACTGGAAGTTCTGAGCTCTGGGCTCCTGTCTCTCCAGAGCCTTACCTCAGTTGGCTGACAGTAGTTCTTTCTTCTTCCCACGGATGAAAAATCCGTTTCGACTTGAGCATGTGAGGACACATGGCATGGATTCAAGTAATTTGCCTGCTTCTCTTCTGCCTCTTTTACGCTGCCCTGGGCATCTATTGCCTGGTCAGCGGGATTGCCGGCTTGTGGCAGGAATACAGCCGACGACAAGAACACCGCCGCAACGGCACTGAATCCCGCTAAAAGGGAAACTCCAGCAAGCACGCCGAAAACCAGACAGGCAGCTTGTCGCAGGTGACTCAAGAGGGCAGGGCAGCAAGGAGCAGGCGCAATTCTTGCAAAGCGCCTGCAATGACGCCGTCGACCGGGCCCACTGTTGTGCCCATGATTCCGCGGCTGCGGCGCTCGACGAGCCAGTGCAAGAAAAGCAAACGGCTCAGCCCCTCGGCATACGGCAGCGACTGCGCTACATCGGCGGGAGAGCGGCCAGACTCGAAACAATAAGCGTCAAGCACGGTGTCTTTCCAGTCGGCAAAAGCACCATTCTTGTGATGGCGCATTGTAAGAGTGGCCAAATCCAGGGTCGGAACACCAATCATGGTGAACCACGACCAGTCGATGATGGACAGGCGCCCGTCGGACACCAGAATGTTCTCGGCATAAAGATCGCCGTGGACAATAGAAATGGGCTCTCCGACCAGCTTTGCCGACAGAAGCTCCGACAGAGCCAGCAAATCATTGCAGACGCTGTCGTCAACCAGCTTCCAGCTGGACAGCCTCCGGCAGATCTCGCCAGTGAACTGCGAATAATCGATGGGCAACAGGCTGCGCAGGACATTCATCTGCATAAGCTCGTCGGTGCGATAGCTGTAAGCACGCTGCAACTTGGCCAGTTCCCTGCCAATCTGTGAGGCTAGCTCCGCATCGACTGTCGCGTTGAGAAGCGACTTGTTGCCCAGATCCTCCAGGAAAAGGGCAGTGAGATTGCCAAAACGTCCGGAAAGAAAAAGCCTTGCCGAGCCGGAAATGGACGGTATCAAGACACGTTCGTGCAGATCCTGCTCCACATCCCACGGCGGCAAAACAAGCTTGTAAATGAGCGTCTCCGGAAGGGCATCGGCAATCCAGAGCCTCTCGACAAAAGAGAGATCGCGATGGCGCAAGAGTTCGCGCCGTTTAATCTCGACGGGCTTGCCATAGAACTCGGCAAGCCAGGTTACTAATCGCTCCTCTGGTGCGGGTTTCAGGAGTTGGAGCGATGAGTTTTCCACAGGGTTCCTCTGGCAAGCTGCCGGCAGATCCCTCTGATTTTAACCCGCTGACTGCAGCCTCTCAATTCGAGGCTGCTTTGACAACACATCACTTTGCGACCGTCTTGCAGACGGCCGTATTGGCTTCAGGCTGCCAGAAGCAGCCGAGGAGGTTAATTATGGACGGACATGATGGTGGACATGGTGGCCACGGCGGCCACGAGCATGGACATGGCGGTCACGGGTGGGACGGACACGACGGCCATGCAGACTTAGGCCATAGCGGACACGAAGGGCACGGCTGGCACGGGCATGGCTCGCATATGCACGGCTGGATGGATCATGCCGTCGGCTGGGACGACCATGGCTACGGCTGGGCCGAAGGAGCCTTCGGGCTGGCGGACCACAGCTTGGGCGCGCATATGGAAGGGCATGCCCATGGCGGGCATCACTCTTTCTGCTGCGCTGGACAGGATCTCGGACACGGGGCCCACCCCCAAGCTACTAATTCGCCGGGCAACGCCTCAACCGGCGCCTCGAGCAAACTGGGCAAAACGCAGAACTACAGGAAGGGGCACTATAGCGACATACCGGCTTTCCAACGCCTCCTTGCCACAACCGGGCAGAAGCCCGTCGACGAGGAGAGCTTCTTCCCCTTGCCAGGATTGCGTTACAACGACAGGCGTGTCGAAATGCTTGTCTGGCCGCACCGGCAATTCGATGTGCGTACCAAGGTCAGACAGCTTGCTGCTCTTTCAGGAATGTACGACCTGGCAGCCGTGACCAACGGCATAGTTTCCTCAGACCAGACGATGGACAACGAACTGGTGCAAAAGCCCCTGGCCCCGGCCGGCTCTTACCCCGACGTCACAGGCTCGACAAGAGTCTGGACGGAATACTGGAAGATTCCCCTCAAGAAGCCCTGGCGCTGGCCATGGCAGAAGGCGGCACCTTCCGAGCCGATTCAGTCCTATCTCATCATCAGCGGTTTCACCTGGCACTACGCCGGAACCGATGATTACGAGACTCAGGTCTCCTTCTTCGTCTACACACCGTGGGAAGAAGGCACTGGTTATCCATACCGCCCCGACGAAGTGAAGGCGCACCGCGCCCTGGCCGGACAGCTGGCCGAAAGACTCTACGACAGCCTGATGATCTCATCGCCCGATCTCTGGTCGATGGAAGAGCGCTGCCGCATTGCCGACCGGCAAAGCGAGCTGAAAAAGCAAGCTCAGATGCCGAAGCCGAAGCAGGCAGCCAGACCCGTGCGTCGCGGTCGGCTACCGTAACGGCACGGCTGGTTCTTCTCATGTTTGCTGCGCCATCTAATGAGCCTGGCTCGTCAGATGACGCTTGTGGTGGGGAAAGGAGTAATGTCATGGACGGACAGACAGCTTTGATCGTCATTGACAGTGGTTTTTCAGCGGACTCTCTGAGCCGCGCCCAAAAGGTTCTGGGGGTGTACGACCTGCCTTCAGGGCGAAAGTACGCCGCAAACTCTCCCTTCACCGGTTCGGAAGCGGCAGACGCCTTCGCCGGTGATGCTCTCAATCACGGCTCGATAGTGCTCACCAGGCTGATGGAGCTGTCGCCGGCTTCCCCGGTGGTGCTGATCAGAGCCTTCGGAGACGACGGTCTCATCGGCACATCCTGGCACGGCTTCGACTCAGCCCATCGCGGTGGGCAGATAAAGTCGCCGGGCTGGACCGAAGCCTATCTCTGGGCAGTCGAACACTGCAACCGCCTGGGCCTCAACTCTGTGGCCAACTGCTCCTTCGGAGGATACGGCCACGCCATGGACGGGACAGGCTGGAACTCTTTCCAGCTGGCAAAAGTCACCGGCTCAGGCAAACCAGGTCACATCGTCGTGGCCGCAGCCGGAGCCGGGGACGGGCGCGCCGTGCACGCTGTCTGGCACAGCCTTGCCTGCCAGACAGTCGAAGTCAAGGCTTACCAGAAAGACAGCGCATCCTACAACTTCTGGGCTGGCAAGCTCCCTGACGACGACAACTGCCGGACAGGCCGCTCGGTCTGGCTTCTCATCGCCTACAAGGACGGACAGCAAGTTTTTGCCGCACACAGCGATAGCGTGCCGCCCAACCTCTGGAACAACCGCCAGCAGCAGACCTTCACCATCGAAGGCCCCGGGCTGGTGACACTAAAATTGGTGCGCTTCGACGACAGTGTCGCTTGCGGAGATCAAAGTTGCGCTCAGCGCTTCGACTGCTGGGTCTCGGGCGGCGGGGCAGCTTTCCTGGATCACGTCGACCCGGACACAGTCAACGAGCCGGCAGTTTTCCCGCAGGTCATCTCCGTCGGATTGCGCGGCGGCAGCTATCACAGGCTGCAAGAATTGCCCGGCTACCAGCCGGATGTCTTGCTTGCCGGTCTGGGACCAATCAGCTTCCGGCTCCCGGAAGTGGTGGCAGCGACAGCGGCAATCCTGTCACAAAGTTCACAGCCTCTTGATGTCGATGGTGTGCGCAAGCTCCTGGGCAAATACCCGGACAGCCGTTCACTTGCCACCGGCATCCGTTCCTGAAGAACAGCGGCAGCCTGAGCTGCCCTGTTCTCCTGGAGGAAATATGCACATCCCAATTGAAGCGCTCATTGGCGCTCTGTCACTGCCCTTCGTTGCCTGGCTCATCTGGATGAAAAACGAAAAGCTCATCTTCCAGGGACAGGCACGCGTTCTCACATTCACCAGATTCATCGGCTCCGGCGGGCGCAATGCTTTCGTCACGGTCGATGTTCCTCAAGTCGGTGAGATTACCTCCGATATCCCAGTCGATCGCGCCAGGTCCTTTCAAGCAGAAGAGCCGCTCATACAGGTGACTGTCACGGTCAGCAAGCGTCCTGCCTGCGACCCTCGCATCGACACGATAACCTGGCCCGGCGGAAAGATCGAGGCGACCGGCTCGCGACGCTTCGACGGGCTTTTACTCTCTGCCTATTACCTGCTCCTCGGCTTTGCGTCCATGGCAACAGCTCCCTGGGCTGCTGCCGTCGGTCTCATCATCTCCGGCTTCGTCTGCGGCAATGTGCTTCAGTCTGAAGTCTCGATGAAAGACGCCTCGCGCGGGCAGCT
>JAHFBI010000164.1 GCA_023250095.1 Candidatus Melainabacteria bacterium | reverse complement strand
CACGAAAGTAGAAAAATTCAATGTGCAGATAATCGGCGTCGTCAAGAAAGTGCTCAACGGGCGCGACGCGATTCTGGCCAGATTGTCCGGCGGTGCCATGAACAAGAACAACGTCATAAAGGGCATGTCCGGCAGCCCTGTCTACATCAACGGCAAATTGATAGGGGCTGTGTCTTTCGGTTACGACTTCTCCAAAGAGCCCATTGCTGGCATCACGCCTATTGTGGACATGCTCGATGCTCTGGCCGATAACACTCAAGCCAGAGGCTCGATCGCGCATCTCAAAGCACCAGACTGGTCGATGCCGTCCTCTTCCGCCGGTATCTCCAGCGCCACTTCAGGCGCACTGCATATGGTGCCACTCGTTTCACCGGTGTCACTCTGCGGCTTCTCCAGCCGGGCTGAAGAATTCCTCGGCCGGCGTTTCAAGGACATCGGCATGGCGATTACCGCCGGCGGAGCCGGGGCCATGGATGCACAACTCGACAAAACCGCTATCCAGCAGATACAGCCGGGCGGGGCAGTGAGCGTTCTTCTTTCCACGGGCGACTTTACTGTGGTGGCCACAGGAACAGCCACAGCCCGCTTCGGAGGCAAAGTCGTCGCCTTCGGCCACCCCTTCCTGCAAGCTGGCGCCATCGACTTCCCGATGGCTACAGCTTATGTGCACCAGATTCTGCCCAGCCTCTCCGTGTCTTTCAAAGTCGCCTCGCCGCTTGCGACCGTGGGCTCCTTCACCGCCGACCGTCCCTGGTCCTGCGGCGGACAGATAGGCCGCAAGTCCAAATTGATTCCGGCCTCTTATACTGTGGTCGATGAGACGCGGCATATCCAGCGAACTTACAATTGTCAGGTCATAGATCACCCGGACCTCACCCCTGAGCTTCTGGCAGCAACCGCCACTTCGGCTATCGACGCCACGCACCAGGCGGCCGGTCCTTACGTCGTCGCCGTGGAAAGCCGCATCGAGGCTGAAGGCATCGACCCGATTGTCCGCACAGACAGGTTCTCGACCAATCTGTCTCCCCATTCTCTGGCCGACCTCTTCGGCATGGGCGGCGACCCGGTCGGTCGCTACGTGCACCGCACCACCTCGCAGATAGTCAACAACGATTTTCAGAAAGCATCCATCAAAGGCGTCAAACTGAAGATAACGCTGGAAGACGGGCACCAGACAGCTAGACTCGATCGCGTCTACATCGACAAGCCATACGCCGCTCCCGGCGAAGAGGTAAAGGTGACTTGCCTCGTCAAGCCATACAACAAAGACCCGCTCGAAGAGACTCTTTCATTCCAGATCCCGCGCGATGCTCCGGACGGTAACATGCTCATAGGTGTGGCCGGGGGACAGGATGTGGATTTCATCAAAGGACGGATCGGCGTCACCGATCCGGAGCCGGAATCGCTCAAACAAATCGCCCAGAATATTCTCGAGGACGGCAGGGGCGATCAGATAAGCCTGGTCGTAGCACTGCCGGAGCAAGGTCTGATGATAAACGGGACAAAGCTTGCCGATCCGCCCGCCTACTGGACAAAAGTCTTCTTTTCCAACCGCCACACAAAAGGTCCGACCCTGGTGCGCGGCGAAATGCGCACAACCAGAACCATGGACTGGCTCCTCTCCGGCAGCCATATTCTCACCGTCGAAGTACGCAATCCTGATAAAGCAGCAGCGCGGCTTGCACCATATGCGATATCGGCTCCCTCCAGCCATGACGACATAGCCATCACGGAGCAAGCTAGAAAAACAATGGAGTCCATACCCGCGCGAAAAGGCAGCGGAGCCGGTTCTCGCTTCGGGCAATCCGGCAACTCCGGGTCTTTGCAGGGTGGGGCTTCCTCCTCCTCGGCACCTTCCTCCTCGGGGGGATCGCTTGCCAGCAGCAACAAAGCGCTTGCCTCCTCCGGCTCCTCTATCATGTCCGCTCCGGGCAAAGATTATCCTCACATGCGCCCGTCCATGATCTGGCGCCAGGAAACAGAAGAAGAGTTCCGCGCCGGCAAAACGGATGATACGACCGTGGACAGCTGGGGAAGAATCAGCCCTGGTTTCAATAGCCTCTGCGACAGGACGGTTTCATCTGAGGATCAGATCTGGTCGGGTGTGTTTGCCTCGGGCTACTTCTTCTATGCCTCCGGAGGAGACATCTGGCGCTGGAAGGGAGATGCGGCAAAGCCCGAATCAGTTGCCAGACTCGGCGGCATCTTGATACCGTCCATGGTGAGCGATTCTAAAGGGAGGATTTATGCAGCCACCGTTCCAGGCGGCAAAGTCTGGTCCCTCGACACGAAATCCGTCGAGCAGCACCTGCAAGTAGTCTTCGACGCAGCTGAAGACATAGTGACGTGCCTCTGTACGGACGACCATGACAATCTCTACGTGGGCACGGCCGGGACCGGAAGAATCTACAGGATAAGCCCACGGACAGAAGAGCGCAAAGGACGCGACACGACGGCAGCAGATGCTTCATACAAATCCGAGCTGTTCTTCGATTCGGGTCAGGCGCACATACTGAGCATGTTTTACTCCAGAGCTGACGGACAGCTATATGTCGGCACAGGCGAGCGCGGCTCGGTGTACCGTATCGCTCCTTCGTCGGGAAAAGCCAGAGCCATCTTTCAGTCCCCGGATCATTTCGTCACCGGGCTTGTACGCGACGGCAAAGGCGACCTTTACATCGCTTCTGCCGCTCAGGGACACCTCGTTCGTCTCTTGCCTTCAGGAGAAGCACAAACGCTTGCCACGAGCGACGCGTTTTACACCCTGCACTATGATGAGGCGACAGACTCGGTGTTCTCCGGAGACGCCGAAGGCGACATCACGATGGCCTGTCTGGATCCCGTCTCCAAACAGCCCTATTTCATGCCAGTGTGCCACACCGAGCAAGAAGCAGTCCTGGCCCTTGGCTCGGAAGGCAACCGCCTTTTTGCCGGCACCTCCAATCTGGCCGTCCTGCGAACATTTCAAATGCAACTTTCGGACAAACCGGTCTATATCTCGGCAGTAAAGGATGGGCAACACACATCTCAGTGGTCACGGATGCGCTGTTTTGGAGCCTTCAACGAGCCCAGCGAAGTCATCGCCTCCAAAGTCAAAATTGAAACCCGCGTGGGCGAGACAGCCAGACCTGATGAAACGTGGTCTGCCTGGCAAGCGGCTAAATTTCAAGATGACAGCTTCCTGATCGCCTCGCCTCCCGGGCGCTATTTCCAGTACAGACTGAGCTGGAACACTTCACACGACAAGATTGGTCCAGATAAGATCGACAAACTCACAATAGGGCGCATTGACACGATTTACCTGCCGAAGGATACAGCCCCGCAGCTGACGAGCATTTCCGTCAAATCCGGCAGCGCCCTCTCCGGCAAACAAGAACTATCGGTGACAGGCACCGACCCCGACGGAGACAATATGCTCGTTTCCATTGACATTTCTGGCGATGGCGGCACGACATGGAAAGTCCTCAAAACCGATTTGCGAGCCAAAACATCCAAGAAAGAGTCCGGCAAAGACGCCGCTGGCGAATCAGAAACCTCCAGGGACTCAGAAAAGTCCTCCGACACCGACTCAAACCACGATTCGAAGAAAGAGCCCGCCAAGGAACCGGAAAAAGAGCCAGCAGGCTCGGCTAAAACCGTCCCCCTGCAAAACGCTCGAAAGAGCTCAGAAAAAGACACTGGCAAGACATCCGGCAAAGACAAAAGCTCAGAGTCCTCCGATGACGCGCCCGCTCAAAAGAAAGACGACAAAGACGGCAGCAAAGACACTGACAGCGGGGCCTCAGCAGCCGACAAAGACAGCGACAAGAACAAAGATACTGACGGCTCGGCGGCAGGCGACAAAGACAAACAATCTTCTAAGGAATCGTCAAATAAAGGTAGCGTCAGCGCAACGCCGAAGACGAGCAAGAAGCCCAGATCCCAGGCTAAGGCAGGCATCTCCGGCACTTCTCCCGACTCATCTTCCAAATCCCCGTCCGAAGGTGGCTCTTCAACAGAGACTTTTTCCTGGTCCTTTGACACGAGCAAGCAAAAGGACGGCAATTACATCCTGAAATTCACTGCTGACGATCGGCTGTCCAGCCCGGACGACCATCAGCAAGTAATTAATCTTCGTTCGCTGACCGTGGACAACAGCCCACCTGAAATCGAGCTAATAGACTATCACCGTAAGGCTGACGGCAAGCTAGAATTCAAAGTCACGGCAAAAGACAAATTTACGCCTGTTGTAAATGCGATTTACAAGCTCGATGATGGCGAGCCATTTGCCTTTAGTTGCGAACCAACAACAATCGATGGGCTGAAGGTGACACTTCTGGCCTTCGATGTAAAAGTCGAAGCAGGGTCTCATAAACTCGAGGTAAAAGTCAGTGACAGAGCCGGCAATTCAGCTACCAAAACCATCACAATCAAGTGAATTGCCGGAAAGTGCCGTGTCAATCCCCCGAATTTTTCGCACAAAACATCCACAAACACTGATTGATGAGGCTTGCCATTCCAGTCGCCTCATGAAGAAGACGCTGAGCGCCTTCGATTTAATCGCCTTTGGAGTCGGGGCGACAATCGGCTCGGGAATATTCGCTCTGACAGGCACTGCAGCAGCCGGGCAAGCGGCAAGCAGCCAGAGCTTTCTTTCCACGCCGATAATCAACTTTCTCTTGAACTCACCGCTTGGCAGAGATGGTCCTGGACCTTCCATCGTCATTTCCTTCTTGATTGCCGCCATAGCTTGCGGGCTGACAGCACTGTGCTATGCCGAGCTCGCCGCAATGATCCCGGTGTCCGGCTCAGCCTACACTTTCGCCTATGCCGCCCTCGGGGAGATTGTCGCCTGGGTGATTGGCTGGGATCTCATTCTTGAATATGCAGTTGGCAATGTCGCCGTAGCTGTGAGCTGGTCGGATTATTTCTTGCAGTTTCTGCATGGGATGACCGGGCTTAAAATCCCCTTGTGGCTTTCCACAGACACCTCCACCGCTATCACAAGGCTTGGACTGCTGAAAACAGATCCCGCCATGGGGCAGCTTTATTCAAGCATCGATCTGCCCACATTCCTCGGGCATCCCCTGGCTGTCAATCTGCCGGCATTCGCTATAGTTGCGGCTGTCACCTGGCTTCTGGTCGTAGGAATCCAGGAGAGTGCCCGGATCAATACAGTTGTTGTATTCATCAAAACAGCCATCGTAATTTTTTTCGTCGTTTACGGTTTTGGTTACGTCAACCCGTCCAACTGGGTGCCGTTTGCTCCTTCCGGCTTTGCCGGCATACTGGCAGGAGCAGCTATCGTTTTCTTTGCTTTCATCGGCTTCGATGCAGTCAGCTCGACGGCCGAAGAGACAAAAAACCCTCAGAAAGACATGCCCATAGGCATGCTCGGCTCCCTGGGTGTCTGCACTATTTTGTATGTACTGGTGTCGCTCGTACTGACAGGAATACTGCCTTACAAACATTACCTGAACGACGCCGCCCCTGTAGCTACAGCTCTGGCGCATACAGGCAATCCCTGGGCGCAGATGCTTGTTTCAGCCGGGGCACTGGCAGGCATGACTTCAGTACTTCTGGTTTTTCAACTGGGTCAGCCGAGGATTTTCATGGCCATGGCACGCGATGGGCTGCTGCCCAAATTCTTTGCTACATTGCATCCCAGATACAGAACTCCTTTCATTCCCACCATTTTGACCGGCGTCATTGTGGCGGCATCAGCCATGATCCTTGATATCTCTCAGGCAGCCGAGCTTTGCAATATCGGCACGCTTGCCGCCTTCATCCTTGTATGCGGCGGTGTCATAGTGCTCAGGCGCCGGCACCCGCATCACTCCCGCCCCTTCCGCTGCCCTCTTTCTCCAGCTTTGCCTCTTCTGGGAATTGCTTGTTGTTCTTTGCTTATGTTGAGCCTGCCTCTTATCACATGGGCTCGATTTGTCATCTGGATGGGCGCCGGGATGATAATCTACTTTGGCTGGGCGATTAGAAAGAGGCCATCCCCGGCACACATCACTCAAACACCGGCAGGACTTGAATGAAGAAACTTGACAAGAGCCTGCTTCCTCCAGGCTTCCGAACAGATAAAACCGAAGACGGCTTCTGCGCAGAATTCTACGAGGACGGGCAACTTTCACATTACGGCTATTACAAAGACGGCGAGCTTGACGACAGGTGGAGCCTGACGGTCGAGGAGGGAACTTGCGCAGCTTATGCCCAGCGCCTCATCACGCTCGACTACGCCCCAGAAGATGAGGAAGTAAACCACAACCATCACGGACATTCTGAGCCCACTGACGAAGAGCAGGAAGACTTCCTGGAATTCATCGAATACTGGATCGAACGCATCCATGATGACGCAGCCAGCCCGCTGCCCAGATGTTCCTTCTGCGAGAAAGCATCAAGCGAAGTGGAGAAATTGATTGCCGGACCGACCACATACATCTGCAATGAATGCGTGACCTTCTGCCAGGAAATTCTTGCCGAAGAAGAAACCCGCGAGCAATAAAGCTTTTGCCTGCCTGAGAACAGAAAACTGAAAACTGAAAACAACGAGGGAAGCAGGCGCAAGCCTGTTTCCCCGTTGTTTCAACTTCTTAAGTTGGAGAGTTTGCTGTAAGCAAAATTACTTGACTGTAATTTCCTTGCCGGAGCGGATGACTTCGCTCTTCCCAGTAACGCGAGTCTTCATTCCGGGAAGATGGCTTTCAATCGAGCCAGCCGAGACAGGAACGCGGAAAGCCGCTTCAAGCTTGGGTACGCTCACGAAAAGAATGCCGCGATCCAGACGCGCTTCGATTTGCTCATGAACAATCTCGCCTTCGAATTCGAAGTGGCGGACAAGGTATCCGCAGGGCATTTCTTTGTTGAGCATGCAAGCTCTTTCTTCCAGCATATTGGGGGTACGCTTGGCGATACATGTAATCACGTTCTCTTCGACTTTCAGCTCGATATCATCGAGTGTGACGCCCGGAAGAGCGATTTCGAGGATATATTGGTCATCGAGCTCGAGAACATCGGTAGCCGGAGAGGCAGTGTGCAGGTTCCAGCCCCACGATGCAGTCTGATACGGCGTCTGCACTGCAGGCATTCCGTACTGGCTGAGTGTATTGAAGAACTGGCGTGCAAACGGTCTTCTCATTTGGACTGGGTATTCCCGTATTTGTCTGGTATAGAACATTTAGTTGTACCTCCAACTGTATTCTCAGTTTGAAACACGACTCTGCCCGGCGCCGAACATAGTGTCTTGCGCCTGAGCAAATCGGATTCCAGACTCCGTAGGAAAAATGTTAGCTGACAAAAACTTCCACTTAGTCCTTTTTCAGGATCCATTCCGATTTGCTATTGGGATCTCATGGATACCTGTTTCTAGCCTCCGGTGGGGCAAAAGCATATGTATCGAATATTAAGCAGTGGCTTATTCGGCAAGAAACAGAATCTTAAGCGCTACACAGCTGACACCGGCAATGTCATTCCAAGTCTGCGACAGCAAGGTCTCTTTAGTACCCCTTAATTAAATTGCCTTGCTTTGTCTGGCTTGTCAATTGAGCTCCAAGACAAAGCAGCATATCGCTGCCGGCTTCTCAACGGTGCTTTTTGCCAGCTGGCTTCACTTCTTGCTTCTTGAGCTCTTTCAACCGGACCTCACAAGCTGAGAGATCCTTCTCGAGCTCTGCAAGCCGCTCTCTCGACTCAGTTGCCTCATCCTGAGCATCGGCAAATTCTTTCTTTGCAGCTTCCAGTTCACGACGGCTGACAACGCCTTCCTTGAATAAGGAAGAAAATTGATCTATACGTTCCTTCTTCTCTGACACAGAGGCGTCAAGAGAAGCCAGGTCCTTATGAGCCTTTTCGAGCGATTTCTCAATCTTGGACAACATCTGCTGGACTTCGGCGCAACTGAGATACTCCAGTGTCACGCCCCTCATAACAGTAAGATGAGAAAGAGAAGGCGAAAGAGGGATCTCAGGCGGTGGCGGCGGTACCAATATTTTGTCAGCATTGGCGGGCTTGGATGGCACTCTTGTCGTGAGAGCGGAGGGTGTTCTTTTCTCACCATGTTTCTCAAGGGAGAAAGCAGGAGCCGACGCTCCTGCTTTGCGCGATTTTGCGCCGCCTGAGTCTCCCGCTTTAGTCTCTTTTTCTGGCAGGCTAACCGGCGAGGGATGAGGCGAGGCGGAAAGGGCTGCCCCTTGCCACAGTGAAAGAAAAAACACAAGGGCAACGGCCGGCTTGCTAAGGAGCCTGTTTGGACTCATTTCCTTTGAGCCTGACAACACTTTATAATTCCGTTTAGACAATAGTCCGTCAAGGTAGCACTTGCTGTCATTGTACGGTATTCTGAGACCATGAAATCAAGCATCACGGTCCTCTTCCTCGGTGATGTTATTGGGAAGCCAGGGCGCCGAGTACTGACCAAATTCCTGGAAGCCAGAAGCCCCGGCGCCGACCTCGTCATCGCCAATGTGGAAAACTGCGCGCACGGCTTCGGTCTGACGGAGCAGAACCTCAACGAATTGGTAGCTGCAGGTGTCCATGTCTTCACTGGCGGCAATCATACGTTCGATCGCAAAGAAATATTTGACTTCATCGGCAACCACACACAGTTGCTCCGTCCGGCGAATTATCCGGAAGGCACCCCGGGACGCGGCTTTTGCTTGACGACGGCATGTGATGTCAAAGTCGCGGTCATCAACTTGATGGGGCGCGTATTTATGGAGCCGATCCTGTCACCATTTGTAGTGGCAGATCAGCTTGTCGCAGAAGCCGCCAGAGAAACGAACATCATCTTTGTCGACATGCACGCAGAAGCCACCGCCGAGAAGGTGGCCCTGGGGCTCTACCTCGACGGCAGAGTCTCGGCTGTCGTCGGCACGCACACACATATTCAGACAGCCGACGAGAAGATTTTACCTGGCGGCACAGCCTACATCACCGACACCGGCGCTTGCGGCCCGACAACCGGTATCATCGGCATGGAAACAGACGGAGTTTTCAGGCGAATCATCAAGCAACTGCCCACGCGTTTCGAAGTGGCTAGCGGACCTGCCGCCGCCTCAGGAGTAACCGTCACTATCGACACATCGTCCGGCAAGTCCACGTCTATTTCCCGAGTCACTTACCTGGAAGATTGATGTCTTGCGACCTGCACCTGCACACGCACTACTCGGATGGCACATGGTCGCCCGCCGAGCTTGTCGAACAGGCATTTGCCCTCAAGCTAAGCCACATCGCGATCACAGACCACGATACCATGGACGGTATCAAGGAAGCCAGCCTCGCCGCCGCAGGCCGCCTGGAGATTATCCCCGGCATAGAACTAAGTACGGTCTGGCGCAATGGCACGGCACAAGAACAAGATGTCCACATCCTGGGATATTACGTCGACAGCTCTCACAGCGCCCTCAAAGCCATCATGGCGTCACAGCAGCAAGCACGGCGAGACTTCGCCGACGCGGCAATTGCCGCGCTCATGCAACTGGGCATAGAGTTGACCATGGAGCGGCTGCTCAGCCACACCGGCAAAGGAGTAATCGGGCGCCCGCACGTGACCAGAGCAATAGTCGAGGCTGGTGGCGCTGAGAGCATCGAAGAAGCCTGGGGAAAATTTATGCAACGCCAGGGTGACTTCTACATCCCGCGCCAGGCACCGGAGCCGGAAGCTGCCATCAAAGCCATCAACCTGTCCGGAGGCGTTGCGTCACTCGCGCACCCGGGAAAAACATCGCACACTGAACAACTGGTTGCCGAACTGAAAGCAGCCGGACTTTCAGCAATTGAAGTCTTCCACCGCAGCCACTCCCTGCCCAAAGTAAAGAAGTACATGCGCCTGGCCACTGCCAACCAGCTGATAATAACGGGCGGCTCGGATTGCCACGGTCCCTTGGAAGATTATCCGGCCTCCATCGGCTCCGTTTTCGTGCCCGTCGACACCGTCAGAGTCTTGAAAGAATTCAGGGCAGCCCGGCATTTGCCAGATTCAGAGCAGCTTCTCCAGTTGACTGGCAATGAGCCCTAGCTCGACCTCGCCTGTCTGATTCCATTTGGACTTGCCCTGTTTGTCAAAGAGCACTGTCGCGGGAATGTAGCCTGGATAATGGCTCTTCATCATTTGTCTTGCGTCAGGCGACTGCGCGTGATCGACATCGATAATTACGAATTTGACCTGCCCTGCGCGGTACTTCTTATACAGATCTACAACCCGACGGGCCTGACGGTTGGTGTTAAGATCGCCTGCGGCGCCGAAGAACACTAGAGTCGGATGCCCTTGCGCCAGGCATACATCATCCATCTTATCGGCGACCAGAGGAAAGCCCTGATCGAGATCGTGGAAATATGACACACCCTCTCGCATCCTCAAATTCTCGGCCGAAAATGAGGGAGCAATGCCAGAGGCGATAGTGCAGGCGCCCAAAAGAAAAACAGTGCACGTGAATTTCATAGCATCCCACCGGTGACTCAGTCGTTATTGTATAGCTGATTGAAGTCACTTGCTTTCACACAATGCACCCATCTCGACCATTTTTGCTGTTCGTAGCTGAGGGCGTACTCATAAAGCGACTTGAGCAAGCGCTTGCCACTATCCGAGTTAGCGCAAAAGAGGTAGGGGGGA
>JAHFBI010000163.1 GCA_023250095.1 Candidatus Melainabacteria bacterium | reverse complement strand
GGCAGTCTCCCTGACACGCAGTGCCCCGCTCGTCAGAAGAACATCCGGGCTCTCGCACGGCAGCCATTCCGCTGCCATGCGGGCTTGCTGCCGCCCTACCGGCGTGAGCTGAGCTTCGTGATCGTTGTAAAGCAATCCGCCCTCTGTCTGCGCGGTGTGTCCGTGCCTGATCAAGACAAAGGTGGTGACTGTCTCCTCGGGATGAAGAACTTCCGTCAACTACCGAACTCCGGATCAGGACCGCACATCTGAGGGCTCAACAATTTTTCTACCGCAAGGGGCATTTTCAAGCCATAGACGTCGCGAATATCTATCAATTTCTTTACCTGGCAGGCTGCAAGCGGCCTGGCACCGCCAAGCAGGTGAGCAACCAGCATGGTTCTGGCGTAGGACTCCAGCATTTCCATTTTGTAGAATGCTTGCCAGATATCCCCCCCCATAGTCAGGGCTCCGTGATGATCCAGTAGCATGGCATCGTGATTGTCGACGAGGTCTTGTATGCTGTCTGGAACCTCATCCGTGCTTGGTGTTGCATATGGTGCAGTAGGAATAGTTCCGAATGTGCAAACTATTTCCGGCAGGATACATTTCTCCAGGGAAAGGCCTGCGACCGTGAAGCCAATGGCCGTCGACGGGTGCGCATGAACGATCGCACTTATATCGGGGCGCTTTCTGTAAACCACCAGGTGCATTTTCAGCTCCGTAGAGGGACGTGCTGGCTGCTGAGCTTTCTTCCCCTGATGGTCTGAGGCAATAGCCTCGCCGGATAAATCTGTCAGTACCATATCAGATGGGTCGAGCCGTCCTTTGCACGTGCCAGCTGGCGTCGAGAGCAGGCGATGCTCCGAAAGACGAATGCTCAGATTGCCCTCTACTCCGCAGAGCAATCCACGGGTATACGCCAGACGACAAACTTCAGCCAGCTGTCTGCGCGCGTCATCTTCGTTCATACTTCCTTTGCTGGACACATCCGAGTAAGACGTATTTATTCTAGCTGTTGCCCGGGCGCCATCAGGTGTCCGCGCCTGCGGCGGCGCCACCTTCGGCAGTATTATTCATGTTAAAGAAATCTTCAATGAAACGATGCTAAGAAAAGAGGGGGCATGACATGAGGTAATAGTGAACAATCCATATAATGTCCGGATATAACCTATAAAGTAGCCAGAGTTAAAGAGACACATAGACTCATTCAGTTCACCTCGGGGACAGGATCATGCGTTGTCCACATTGCACAGAACGAAATTCCGTAGCTGCCAAAAAGTGTGAGTTTTGCGGGGAACGGTTCAAGAAGAAACCCTTGCCGATGTCAGTGAAACTGGCTGCCGGCGGCGCAATCGTCCTTGTGGCGGCTGGCGTATTTCTTTCGTCTGTGGTGCCGAGAATGATCGATCCGCAACAAAACCTGATGCGTGTCGGCAAGAAGCTGGCTGCCGGTCCCTCATCACCGGAAGAGGCCAGGGCAATCAAGAAAGAATTCGACCAGGCAATAACGACCTATCTCGGGAAGGCAGGCAGTCTCAACTCAAGAGATCTGACCGCTGCCTTGCAAAATGCTCTTTCGGCAGCTGCCTTTGAGGTGCATGTTACGGATCTTCCGCGCGGACTCAAAGTCGTGGAAATCGACACTGTCTTGCAGGCTTCCGATTATCTGCTTATGAAGAACGGCTCCGGCACGCGGGTATTCTCTTTGCCGGGAATGGAAGTCTTCGACGAGGCGCACATCCTCAACGATTCCGCCGGACCTATGCTGGCCCTTCTCGGACACAGCGGCGGACAGCCTCCTCACCGCCCGATTCTTAGGACCTATGCCTTGTTGCCTGATTACATCGCCGACGAAACCGAGAAACTCGTGCCCCAGCTGAAGGGCGAGGGCAACGCCCGCTTCGACAAGAATGGGCAGGACGTCAAAGTGGAGCTGTCGCTAGTGTCGGCACTCAAAGCCGACAACATAGCCCTTGAGAGCAACGAGAAAGACGATGTCGTGCGCCAGTCGCTTCGGTGGAAGGATGCCCGCTATACAATCAGCTCGGACTATGGCACGAGCCCTCTTGCTGCACTGTATACGGTGGCACAATGCCTGCGGCACCCTGAGCAGTCCCAGGACCATGCACAAGTTCTCACTCAGGCAGGTTTGCAATACCTCAAGAGCCACCGCTGCGCCGTCGGTCAGCCTCTGAAAATCGACCGGGTTGCCTCCGGAGAAAAATTGATCACTTATCGCATCGGCGATTCGAGCTGCCGACACCAGATTGACCTGCGCAAATCGGGCAATCTCTCATGGTCTGTCAGCGATTGCCGCACCGAGAAGTCAGATGACGTTGCCTCGGCAAAAGAGCCTGTTGCTTCGGGACAGATTACGAAAGCCGCCTTGGAAGAGAATAAGCCCCGGACGACGCAGGCAACAGGCTTCTCAAAAGTCTCTCCTGCTGATTCCCTGAGCGCCCTTGCTCCTGTGGGGACACCGGCGTCACCAGAGTCTGCCACCATGCCAGGCAGACACTCTCCTGCTAACGCGCCAGCCCGTACTCCTCCTGCGCAAATGTCCCAATCTTCCCTGCACAGACAGACTGCCAGCGCGATTGCACCGCTTAGGGTGACTTCGACCGGCTCTGCCCTGGCAAGAGCCGGCAGTGGAGAGAGGACCTCGCCTCAATCGTCTCTCCGGACCGCTCCCGGCTTTGTCTGGCTCAACGGGGCACATGGGCCCTCCGAGAAAACAGCGCAAAAGGGTGGGTCGGCACAGCTGCCGCCCTCACTCCCACCTCTGCCTGAGCCGGCTTCAGCCCGCCGTCAGGCACCACAGGAAACGGCCCCGGCAACTGTCAGGACAGCCACAAGGACCGTTTCGACTGACAGGCGTGACTTGCCGGAAAAAGACTTGCCAGGTAAGAGGGAGGCAGCTTTGAGGCAAGAAAAATCAGCCTCCACTGCCCACAAGGGACAGGAGGCTAAAGCTCTCTTGCCAGCCGCCCCGTCGGCGAAAGAGCCGTCTCAGCCGGCACAAAGTCCAGGACAACAGCCACTTGCCAGCGCGCGGATAGCCTCAGACATTCGCTCGACTGTCAAGCTTCGCAGCGCTCCATCGACAGGCGCCAGAGCCCTCGAAGAGATCAGCCGGAACGCACACCTTGAGATCATCTGCAAAGACAACGGCTGGTACAAGGTCCGCTGCCAGGGAAAGGAAGGCTTTGTCTACGGTGGACTGGTTGACTGCAAGAAAGCGAGCGCTTATACCACAGCCGTGATAACCAGGAGCAAGACTCTCACTGATGGCAGACACAAGCGCCTCGGTGCGCCGCAGATTGGCGACCGTGTCGTGGTTCTCAGCGGCATTCAGAACAACAAATATAAAGTTCAGCTTGCCAACGGCAAGACCGGCTACGTTGACAAAGATGCTGTCGATGTTGCTGTCGAGACCCCCCAGCTTGTCCCTTGAGAGCGAGTTCTCCAGACAGGGCACCGGCTGAGGGCAACTGCGCCCGACAATTCATGCTATATTAGAAGCCATGACAGCGGGACGTGGCGCAGCTTGGTAGCGCGGCTGCTTTGGGAGCAGTAGGTCGCAGGTTCAAATCCTGTCGTCCCGATAGTCTAAATTGCGCAAAATTGCAGCGTTTGAGAACTTGTCACAAGACTCGATTTGATCGGCAAGTTTCTTTGAGTACTCAATGTGTACTCGCTGCCGAGCATGCATCTATAGACTTACATGCAGCGATAAGAGATAGAATTCAACGATGCGACAATGTCTGATCCCAATGTCGATTGTCCTTTTCTTGGGCCTGCTAGTTGCCGAAATCACACCATGCACAGCTGCGAAACCCATTCCGGTAACATTTGCCAGTGGTTCAGAGACATTGAAGGGATACATTTATCGCCCCGCGGGAAAGGGTCCCTTTCCGCTGATGATCTGGAACCATGGAAATTACAACCAGGTTCGTGCAGGTCAAGTTGATCACTACAATCGCCTCCAGGAATTCTTTACGAACCACGGTTATGTATTCTTTACTCCGTTCCGGCACAACTCAGGTGTTTCACCTGGCTATAGCCACGGTGAAACTGATGGACTCGATGTCATTGCCGTACAGGAGCTTTACAACAAAGACGTGGAGGCGGCGGTTTCCTTCGGCAAGGCACTTCCTTACGTGGATGTTCATCGCGTGGTAATGTCCGGCGTTTCAGTCGGCGGGATACAAACCATTCTGGCAGCCGAGAAGGGCCTCAGTGTAAGTGCCTTTGTACCATTTGCCCCTGGCGCGATGTCCTGGGACCGTGCCGACCTCCGCAAGCGTCTGGCACAAGCAGTGAAAAAAGCGCGAGCACCGATCTTTCTATTGCAAGCCGCTAACGATTTCAGTACAGGACCTTACCAGGAACTCGGTCAAATCCTGTCCAGCAAACGTGGACTCAATCAGGCTCGGCTGTACAAGCCATACGGTCAGTCTCATTACGATGGGCACCATTTCTTTGCGGTTTCCGGCTGCGACGTATGGGGGAAAGATGTTGTGACGTTTTTGAATAAGGCACTCGTTAGCAAACCGGCAAAGGCAGCAGACTACTGATGGACAACAGCCGAGAGATTACTAACCGATTGATACCGCTTGCATATTATAATCAATAGCAAACTGATCGAGTATTGAATACAACTAAGAGATCGATGAATACATTGCTTCGTCTAGTTTGACACAACAATATTATGCATGCTGGATGTTTATTCAGTTTCGCCCCGTTTGATTCATATCGTCAGCACGTTGCAATAGATGCTGGGGTTAGCCCTATTCTCGAATTCAACGTGCAACGGTAAGCTAAGAGTAGCCTGACCACTCACAGTCTATCCGCGTGATCATCAGATCAGAGAAGCCGCACATGAAGCAGCTTCTCTCTTTTTTCATTCGCGTCCACCGTTCCGCTTGGACTTCGAGCAGCCACAAAGCCGACAGACACGAGCGAAGCGAGCCACTACCGGGGGACTCACCATACGGTAATGCAAGATAAAGATAATCTCTAATTATCCCGCATGCCACCATCCGCGGGGCTTTTAAGTACATGGCCGAACAGATACGGCCCGAGAATCCACTGCAATTACCCGCAAACACACAGCCATCGCGCATCTTGCGTACAGGAGGTTTTATGCCTAGAAAACACAACGACTATAAATCGAAGATCGAGACGTATCTTTCTGGCATCGATCATGACAGATTTCTATCCGTGTGCCGTCAACGAAAGGAGGCTCAATCTGCAATTGCCCGAGAAGCCATTCGCTGGTACCTCGAGAATCTCGATCAAAGACGTGATAGCAAAATCGAATCGCAGATATCGCAAAGCATCAAGAACATGACAGGTCGCATCTGCGGAATGCTTGCACGACAAGGTGCTCAAACCGGAACGCTGTTCGAGCTAGCATGGCAGAACCATGTAGAGAACGGCGTACAAGATCAATTCGTATCTGCAACAAATCTCGTCAAGTCGAAAATGCGCAAGCGCCTTGAAGATGATGAGAAAATCATTGCCGAGAGAATGGGCAAAGTGGTTGAGAAATGATCGTCACAGAAACCGCGCCCACCTTGCTTCTCTGCCGGCAAAGAGCCTAGCACCAGCAACCCGATGTCCAGTGCCGAGCCGCTCTGCGGTGGCTCCGCCAGCACTGGACATCGGGTCCCGTTTGCTGGTGCTATTCCGGCAGATGCGGCATGAGACTGCGGCGGGCGCTAGTCCTTCCCATCCGCGGATTGCCCGGCAATCTGCGCCGAGTCGTTCAACCCCAAGGACGCCGTCAGGCGCTTTCTGACTTTGGCTCATCCGCTGGCGTCTCTTTCACCAGCTCCCCGTCACGCATTACTACAATCTTCGTGCCTGTTTTCCGGGCCAGCTCCCTTGCACGTTGCGCGGCTCGCTTAAGCGCGGCAGTCGCCCCGTCTTGCAGCTTCTTCAGTTCTTTTTGCTCGTCGGGACTCATGGGTTACTTCCTTCATCAAGGATCTCAAGCACGTCACTGCTGTTATTATACCGCCGCCAGAAATCCACCTCTTTCCGGTATAAGGTCTCAAAATTCTGTAAGCCGGCTGCGAACCGCCGCCGAATCACCTCCTCCGGGACATGATGACCGCCCTGGGCGACACGCTCTGCCACTCGGGCAATCGCCTCCTCTGGACTTGCCAGGCAGAGAAAGAACAGCACGACCAAGTAGCCCTCGCTGCGCCATTGGCGGATCAGCCTGACGTAGCCGCGCCCCGAAAGCGTTGTCTCAAAAGCAAAGCTCTGCCCTCGTCTTGCGTGGTCGGCAATTTGTTCAAGCATCAAACGCCCAGCCGCAATTGCCGCCACCTCAGGATTGAACGGCGACAGTCCAGCCGCAATCAGGTCAGCATTTACAAATACCGGGCACGCTGCCTCGTTCGGCAGAAACTCGCGCGCAAACGTCGTCTTACCTGCGCCATTCGGACCTGCAATTATGATGATCTTTTTCTGCTGCATTAGGCGCCTGTCTGATTCGATCCCGAGGCTCTGCTAGGCTGCCCAATACGTTCCCGGATGCAGTCCGTGATGCGCTGCATAGGAGCCCGCAAACGCTCTACCTCAGTCACAATGTATCCGGCTGTAACGTCCCCACCATCGGTGTGGTTGATCAACCGTTTCAGCGCATAATGCGGAATGTCCTGTGATTCCGCGATAGTGATAAAGGTTCTACGCAAATCGTGGCACGAGAACTTGATGCCGGACTTTTCTATCACGATGTTTATGGCCGACTTTGGCTCCTTGAAATACCCTTCTCCATTGAAACCAGGAAAAACATATACGGACTGGTCGGCATACTTGTCGCGGCGCATGGCAAGAAGATTGGTTAGAAAGCCAGTCAACGGCAATCTATGCTCGCGATTGTTCTTCGCCACTTCAGAGCTGATGGTCAACGTCTGCAGATCAAGATCAACTTGCCCCCAGGTCAATGTGGCAGCTTCACCCCTACGTAAGCCGGTGAACAGTAGCAACAGCATGAAATCACGGGCGGTATCACTCTGCAACTGTTTCACGGCTCGGAACCATTTTGCCAGGTCCCGAGAATGAATCACCGTCTGGCGTCGAGGAATTTTATTCCAGGCTTTGATCTGCGTAAGCCGTCTGACCGGATTTTGCGCAACAAGCGGCTTGCCGGAAGCATCTTCAAGGATTACTTCCGCATAGTTGAATAACGCCCTCAGCAGGCGCATCGCTTGATGGGCTTGTGCCTCTCCCTTGCCTCGTGGGCCAAACGCATTGGACAAATCTCGATGGCGCAACTCAACCATATCCTTGGTTATTGCCGTAACCTGCTTACTCTGCCAGTCTGCAAAACATCGGCGCATGACACCGTCGTACACACTTATTGTTTTAGGCTTCAGTTGGTGCGACACCTTGTAACGCTCGTACAAGTCGATAAGTGTCATCGATCGGTACACAGCCTCAGCCTTTGCAGCGTCAGGATCAATTCCCTGCGCCATGAGCCCAAGCAGTCGCTTCGCCTCTTTTTCCGCCTTCTGCGGTGTGAAAACGCCATGTGGACCAATTGTTATTCGCTTCACCTTCCCGTTGACGCGCCCCTGAACGATATACGTTTTGGCGCCAGGTGTCAGCCGTAAGCCGAAGCCGCGGACGTCATCGCTAAAGACTAGCCTCGCGCCCGAGGCAGGCTGCTTCAATTTGTTTATGACTGAATTAATTAGCCTTGCCATGGTCTGCCTCAAGGTCGCCCTTAGATATTGTACTCGGTTGTGTACTCAATGTGTACTCACCGGACAACCACTACCGGTTATCAAGGTTAAGTCTCATCAAAGATATTTTTGGCACTGGTGAGGCTTCTAGCACTTTGGAGATTTACGGTCAAATGCCGTCAAAGCCGTTTCTACTAATTTGGGAGCAGTAGGTCGCAGGTTCAAATCCTGTCGTCCCGATAGATGAAAACTGGCTGTATTCGCTCGTCTCGCGCCCTTAGTAGTGGAGAACTATCGGAGCTAGATTTAGTTGTGTATTCACTCTGCAATAGCATTAAACTGTGTTGGCCCAGCTTTACACTTACGGGTTGCATCGAGCGTTTCAATGAGAATCGGTATCGCTGTCGCAGTTTACAGTTTAGTACGGCGGTGACGAGAGCCTAATGACACAGCTGTTCGAGATTCCAGAGGTACAAAATCCGCGTAGCTTGCAGACCAAGATTCTGCCCTAGCAAATATTGCTGCGCACCTGCACCGATGAAGTGAACCGATAATTTGAGAATGCATCCCCAAAAGGAATCAGCATTTACGATCATCTGTGAGACTATTCAATCTTCGGCAGCTGGATAAACAAGCAATCATTCGCCAAAGCTCTCCGGCAATACATCGAGCCGATCTTCGATCGTGTACTTATCGCAGATTATGTTGCCACATCGCGCCTGGTGGCAATCTTCTGAATACGGCGCCATAGCCGGAACATGTGTTTCAATGGTATTTCCTCTAAGCTTTGCTTCCGCCTCTACGACTGGGCGTTTCTTGTCTTTGAAGATCTCCTGCGGATTGGCATGTCAATGTCCCACCGATTCTCAGGTCAGGGGACCACCATTTTCACTGATGGGCCAGTCCCCGGGCTGGGTAGGCTTGATGCCTTCTTACGATCTCTTGCCGCAAGATCATGCTTGCCCATTGCTTCGTAGGCGCTAGCTCGATCTCTATATGGGCCAGCCTGAATTTGCTGGGGACGCAGGCTGATGACTTTGCTGAAGTCCTGGACAGCCAGATTGAACTGTTTCAACTTCATGTGGATCAATCCGCGTAAAGACAAGGCGGCGGGTAGCCAGGGGCTGCCGTCATGATCTTTCCTAATAGCTTTCTCGCACTCGGGCAGCGCCTTAGCATAGTCTCCGGCGTTCTCATAAATGCAGGCCTTGCCATAGTATGCAGCAACCAGCCCGGGATTGAGCTCAATAGCTCTGTCCAGGTCTGCCAGAGCTTTCTCCGGCTGCCGGGTCGACCAGTAGACGCGTGAGCGGTATTCGTAAAACTTAGCCATTCCCGGTGCCAGGCTGAGGGCTCTGTCGCAGTCTGACAGAGCTTCCTTCGGCTTGCCCATGCCGAGAAAGGACATGCCGCGCATTGCGTGCGCCCATGCGTTCTTCTCGTCGAGATTCACCGCCTTCTCAAAATCTGCCATGGCTTTTTCGTTCTGGTGCAGTTCGTCCGAGTAAATTTGCCCTCGGCGCACGTATGCATATGCAGACCGGGGATCAAGGCTAGTGACCTTTTCAATATCGACCAGTGCCTCGCTGGTCCTACCCAGTTGTCCATAAATTTGTGCCCGGTTCAGATAAGCCCCGACGTAGTCAGGATCAAGGCTTACGGCGCGGCTGCACGTTTCCAGCCCCTTCTCGAGTTGCCCTGACTCACGATACAGTTCGCCCCGTCGGGCATAGGCCCTGGCTGAGTGCGGTTGCAGAGCGATGGCTCTGTCCACGTCCTCCAGCGCTTTCTGGCAATCTCCCATCCCCCGAAATGCATCGGCTCGAAAGAGGTAAGCTGGTGCATAGCCGGGATCGAGTGCAATTGCCTGATTCAAGGAAGAGAGAGCTTCTTTGAAGTGTCCTGCATCGTTGAGGGCATCCCCTTCCCGCGCCAACCTTTCTCCAGAGATGATGGAACCCTGGCAAGAATTGAAGACCACGGCTGCCAGACCCAGAATTGCCAGCATCACAATCGTATGGGGAGCCCTGTCTCTTGCGCACGCATGCATAATTTTCATGTGTTGCCTTCTGCCTCGTTGAAATCCGCTGAGCATTGCCATCGACTGTGCTCCAGGCTTGCCGGTGTCTTGGCTCGGCTGCCAGGGTAGGCGCTCTGTCAAAGCTAATTTAGCCACAGTTTGTGGCGTTGTGGTGAAACTATGTGAGTTTCTGGTGACCGGGGACAGAGGGAGTTCCTCCTAAGAGTAACGAGTAACCTCGCAGCAAGTGAAAGGCGCTGGTCTGGAAATCAGGCGGACGCTCTGTTTCGGCGTTACCTCTTCAGGTTGTGAAAACCTTGGGAAGAAATAGAGCAGGTGTCACTTTGAAGTGATGACCAAGTTTGACGCAGTGCTCTTTTGTTAACTCTCTTTTGCCTGATACCAGCTCGCTCATGACGCCAGAAGACACCCTTAGAATTGCTTGCAGATCGACTTGTTTCAGCCCATGGTCACTCATAAATGACTGTAAAAGCTCATGGGGAGCCATATCTTCAAAGTTGAGAGCGTGGTGCTTGCTTTCGTACTTGCCGATCTCATCGAGCAGAACTTCCAAATATTCCGCTTCGTGAGAAGCAATGTCCGAGCCTCGGAGAATCAGGGTTTGCGCTACTTCGTTCATGATGGCAAGGACTTAAGCAACCTGCTCGGTTTCTGCCGCTACCGCCATGGAATTTCTCATCAGGGAGGAGTTGCAAATTCGCCCGCTCTTCATCGAGCTCTGTCTTGTATCTGTCGTAGACAGCCTTGCCCGTGCCGGTGAGCGATTCGGACGGCACCGTGTTTGGTATCAAATGACAGAGAGATTGTTTTGGGTTGGCTGGGTAACTGGAACGACGATTGTGTTTTATTGCCAGGCCTCTCGCGTCAGAATCGCCTGCCAGGTCGGTCAAGAGAGAGGAACTGGCTGATGGGCAAGAGAATTTGTTGCTTTACAATGGCGC